>JANYEU010000340.1 GCA_025362915.1 Chitinophagaceae bacterium
AGGAGTGGAGCTGCCTATAAGTTGTGGCGCAGTACCCTGATAGAGAGTATGTATTTGGGAGCAAGCCCTGCCAATTTTGTGCAGATTAGTTTTTACGATGCTGCCCGTGGTGAATTGTACCGTGATTTTGGTGACGGAATAGGTATGGCTGCAAGGTCATTGACAGAAGGATTGTTTGGTATTAATCCAGATGCCTTGCATAATAAATTGACCATTAAACCGGGCTTCCCCGCTGAATGGAATTATGCTTCTATAAAAGTGCCTGATATTAATTTGGATTTTAAAAGAAATGGCAACACAGATACTTATACCATCATTCCAGCTTATACAAATAAACTAAACCTACAATTGCAACTGAATGCCATAAAAGATGGGATAGCTTCTGTGAAGGTGAATGGGAAGACTGTAACTTGGAAGTTATTGCAAGATGCTGTTGAAAGCCCTGTTTTAGTTATTGATTGTGGCATGGCAGATGAATATAAGATAGAAGTGGCATGGCAAGGGGATGTCTTGGAAAAGCAAATGATGGAGAAGACTTATACTGCCAATGAATTGCTTAAATTTTCATTGGAAAAGGGTAAACTATTGTCTATAAAAGATCCGGAGAATGCTTTGCGTAAAGTGGTTATTGTAGGCGATGATTTTAACGGAACCATCAACGCTGGCGAGGGTAACAAAACTGTTTTTGTGCAAGTGAAACAAGGCGATTGTTCTTGGTGGCAGCCCATCTGTTTTAAGGTTATTGCTACTAAAAAGATGCTTATAAAAGCTGATGAAAAAGGTAGCTACGATAAGATTGATTTAACCACTTACTTTAATGATAAGGTGACCAACATTTTCAAGAATAAATACTTGAGTCCACGTCCTGCTACTACTACCTTGCAATTGCCCACACAGGGTATTGGCAATTGGTGCTATCCAACGGTTACGGCCAATATTGATGATGAAGGGTTGAGGAAATTAGCCGGAAAGAATAATGAGATCAAGTTGCCTAATAGAGTGCCATTTGCTACGCCTACTGATGCTGATAATAACAATATCATCTACACATCTCAATGGGATAATTATCCAAAAGAAGCAGCAGTAAAACTTAATGGTAGTGCATCGCACGCCTATTTATTGATGGCAGGCAGTACGAATCCCATGCAAAGCAGGATTATAAATGGTTTGATTATCGCAAGGTACAAGGATGGTTCTGCTGATACTTTGGCATTAATTAATCCAGATACTTGGTGGCCAATAGAGCAGGATTACATGGATGATGGATTTGCCTTCACTGTCGGTGCTGTCAAGCCCTTGCGTGTACATTTAAAAACAGGACTCATCACCAACTACTTCAATCATTACACCAGCATTAAGGGTTATAGTAATCGGGCAATTGATGGCGGTGCAGCCACAGTGTTAGACATGCCTTTGCAAGTTTCCAAGATTTTGGATAGTTTAACGTTACAAACCTTAACTAACGATGTGGTGATTGGTTTGATGAGTGTTACCTTGGTGAGACCGAATCATTAAAATAGAATTACTTACTTATAAGTTAGATTGTGATAAAGGTGTGTTCTTATCTTTATCCTTAAATAAACACAATGAAAAGGCTACTAACTATTGTTGCAATACTATTTACACTTACCTGTAGCGCACAGCCTAAAACAAATATTGCTAAAGAAAAGAGGTTGGTAATAAAAACTGAAGAGGACTTTGCAAAGATGCTTGCAGAGAAAGGTGCTGCCGCAGCTTTTTACTTTTATGCAGATAGTAATGTAGTCATCAATAGAGGCAACGATTCGCTTAGTTATGGCAGGGCAGGAGTGCAACATTATTACAGTAAACCTGCTTAAAAAACAGCTGCAATCACCTGGCATCCCGACTTTGTGGATGTATCCGCTAGTGGTGACCTTGCTTATACTTATGGTAAATACCAATATCAAAATATAGATGCTGCTGGCAAGAAAGTTTCAGCCTCGGGCATTTTTCATACGGTCTGGAAGAAACAATCAAATGGCTCTTGGCGTTTTGTTTGGGATTAGTTACTGATGGTATTAATCATTAAATCTACAAAAAGCATTCATTTTATGAGTAATCCTAAAATAACGACACTTTTATACTTCGCGTCTTTGCGACCTAAAAGTGAAACGCTTTACCTAAAGTTAGAACGCCCTTTGCTCCTTCTTTGCGAAGAGGCTTTGCGAGCTTTGCGGTTAATTTTTTCTTGTCTCATTGAAAGTGTATTTATTTACAGTGCACTATTTATCAACAAACAAAACCCTTCCCCCCATTAACAAAATACTAATATGACGGCGTATGACAGTTGGGTAAACAACCGGAACTACTTTGCCCGCTTAAATACGTATTGCAATGCTAATGTTTAGGTCTGTCATTAAATATTTGGGTGCCACTTTGTTGGGCTTATGCCCTTTTGTATCAATCTTTTCGCAGGTTAGTCTCCCCGCAGTTTTCTCCAACAATATGGTGCTTCAACGAGATAAACCAGTTTCAATTTGGGGAAAAGCTACGGCAGGTGAGCGTGTCATGGTGTCTTTTGATAAGCAACAAAAAACTACAGTTGCCAGTAGCGAGGGTAAATGGCAGGTACAGTTAGATGCCATGCCTGCAAATGCCAATCCATCCACGTTGACGGTCAAGGGTACTACCACTGTCGAATTGACCAATATCTTGGTGGGTGATATTTGGCTTTGCTCTGGACAGAGCAATATGGAATACCCTTTGGATAGAAAGACTAAAAAATATACTGCACCCAAAAAAGGAATTGATAGTGCGGCGGAAGAGTTAACTGCCACCAAGCCAGATGCTATTAGGTATTTGTATGTTGAACACACCTTAAAGACTGACGATTTGCCTACAAAAGGTTGGGTGAATGGCAATGATACCAATGTGCGTTTTGTATCTGCCATCGGTTATTTTTTTGGGAAGGAGATATATGCCAATACACATGTGCCTATCGGTATCATCTCTTCTTCTTGGGGGGGTACAAGGGTGGAAGAATGGACACCAGATTGGGCTTATGTGCAGTCGCCCATATTTAAGGATTCTACTACCAATCCTAAGTTCAAGATAGATGGTATGCACCCAGGGCAAAAGTTTGATAAAATGATTTTATCATTGTTGCCTTATACCATTAAAGGAATGTTGTGGTATCAGGGAGAATCGAACTGTATGGTGGAAGATCAGGTAACTTATCCTGCTAAAATGGAATTGATGGTAAATACTTGGCGAGATTTATTTCACGATAAGAAAATACCTTTCTACTTCGTTGAAATTGCTCCGTATAAATACACTTCAAGGCTAAATGACCATAAGTTACATACGGTAGAATCGTTGCCACTAACGTGGGAGGCGCAAACCAAGAACCTATCCATTCCCTACACCGCAATGGTGGTTACCACAGACTTGGTGGATGATTTAACCAATATTCATCCTTCCTACAAATGGACGGTTGCCCACCGCTTGGCCTTGTGTGCATTGGCAAAGGATTATAAGCATAAGATTGTCTATTCTGGGCCTGCCTATCAGTCAATGAAAATTAAGAAAAATACCATAGAACTTAGTTTTAACTATACAGGAAGTGGGTTAGTTGCTGGTGATAATCAACCATTAACTTGGTTTACCATCGCTGGGGCAGACAACCAGTTTGTGCCTGCAAAAGCGACCATAAAAGGGGAGAAGATAATAATGGAAGCTGAATCTATTGCCAAACCAACGCAAGTTCGCTTTGCTTGGGATGAATCTGCACAACCTAATTTATTTAACAAGGAAGGCTTGCCTGCATTGCCTTTTAGAACGTCTGCTAACTAATTAGCGAGAAGACGTGGTTATCAATTTTACCACATAGACATAGTAGGCACATAGAAGAAAAGATATAAGAATGACACTTCGCTTTAAGAACACATAGAGAAGTAGTAGGGAGCCGCTTCTGATGTGTTCTTAAAGCGAAGCGTCTTATCTTTCTAAAAATGAAAAAAAGCCTATGTGCCTATTGTGCCTATGTGGTGAAAAAATTTAGTATTAATAATAGAGTATGATGAAAAAAAACGTGATTGCTTATGTGCTATTGGCCATTGCCAGTATGCAATGGTGTGCCGCCCAAAACCAAAACTTGGATTGGGTGCCGAAGGTGGGGGCTAAGTCCTTTCCCGCAATTAAAAAAGTATTTTGGGTGAATGATTATGGTGCAAAGAATGATGGTGCCACCATAAACTCTGTCTTTATACAGAAAGCCATTGATGCCTGTGCCAAACAGGGTGGGGGTATTGTAAGTTTTAAATCGGGTACCTATATCAGCGGCTCCATCTTTCTAAAGAATAATGTTCAATTGAAGATTGATAGTGGCGTAACGATACTCGGCTCTCAAAACTTTGATGATTATCCAGAGATTCAAACACGTATTGCGGGTATAGAAACCAAGTGGCCTGCTGCGCTAATTAATATTATTGATGCAAAAAATGCTGCCGTTACAGGTAAGGGCATTGTGAATGCAAGGGGTAAGTTTTGCTGGGATAAATACTGGGCGATGCGGAAAGATTATGATGATAAGGGCTTGCGTTGGATAGTGGATTATGATGCAAAAAGAGTAAGAACCCTGTTGGTGCAGAACTCGGTAGATATAAGTATTAAAGAAGTAACATTTAAAAACGCTGGCTTCTGGACGGTGCAGTTATTATACTCTCATAACCTGACTGTTGATGGCGTTATCATTAAAAATAATGAAGATGGAAGTGGTCCAAGTACCGATGGAATTGATATTGATTCTTCTACTTGGGTGTTGATTGAGAACTGTGATATTGATTGTAACGATGATAACTTTTGCTTGAAGGCGGGAAGGGATTGGGATGGCTTACGTGTAAATAAACCAACAGAATATGTGGTTATCAGAAAATGTTTGGCTAGGAGAGGGGCAGGATTGGTAACCTTGGGTAGTGAAACATCGGGCGGCATCCGCCATATATTGGCAACTGATTTAAGGGCTACAAATACCGACAATGGCTTGCGTATAAAGTCTGCCTTTACAAGAGGTGGTACCATTGAGGACATCTATTTCCAAAATACAGTGATGGATTCTGTGAATAATGCCTATCAGTTTAACCTAAACTGGTACCCTGCCTACAGTTATTCTGAACTGCCCAAAGGCTATAACTACGATTCTGTGCCCGCACATTGGAAAGCCATGTTGCACAAGGTTACCCCTGCAGAATTAGGTACGCCTCATGCCAAGAACATCTACATTACCAATGTTAAGGTAACCAATGCCACTACCGCTTTTGTGGGTAATGGGTACGAAAAATCATTGTTGGAGAACTTTGTATTTACCAACTGTAGCATACAAGCCACTTCTTTGGGTACACTTGAGTTTACAAAAGGATGGAAATATAATAACGTAACTATTGATGTTGACAAAAAGCCCGCACCGTTGAAATCGGCTGATGGTATTGAACATTCAGAACGTTTGAAATAAAAGGGTTGATGGCTTTTTATCATTGATTTGTGTCTTCAACAGAAATTAGTCTTGTGGTCAATACAATTAGTCGGAGGACTAATACAAGTAGTCCAGCGACTAGAACAAATAGTCGGGCGACTAAAGCAACTAGTCGTAGGACTAATGTAAATAGTCCAGCGACTAGAACAATTAGTCGGGCGACTAAAGCAAATAGTCGTAGGACTAATGTAAATAGTCCAGCGACTAAAACAATTAGTCGGACGACTAATGTAAATAGTCCAACAAAAAGAACCATTAGTCGAGAGACTAATGGAATACATTAAGCAAATATGAAAAAACATTTACTACTTATTGGTCTAATATTTTACAGCATCTGTGGCTTTTGTCAATCAAAATTGTCTGTGGGTTCTCTTACTTGCGAGTACAATACCAATCCATTAGGCATTGAATCTTTACAACCAAGATTGAGTTGGATTATTGAATCATCCATTGCCAATACTACTCAAACTGCGTATCAAATTTTAGTATCAGATAGTAAAGAAAAGCTGCTAAAAGATGAAGGAAGTGTTTGGGATAGTAAAAAAGTAGCCTCTAATCAGTCAATTCAAGTTCAATACAAAGGCTTGCCTTTATCATCAGCCAAAAAATATTACTGGAAAGTGAAGGTCTGGAACCAAGACAATATTGTTTCTGGTTGGAGTACTATTGCTACTTGGCAAATGGGATTATTATCTGCAAATGATTGGAGCAACGTCAAATGGATTACTATGGATGTGTTGGATGAATCCAAATATCCAAGCCTTGATTCTGCACTAAAGGTTGAATCCTTAAGAAGTATTTCTCCTCAGTTTAGAAAGGATATTTTAATTAAAAAACCCATCAAAAGTGCAACAGCATTCGTATGTGGATTGGGGCAGTTTGAAATGAACATAAATGGTAAAAAGGTTAGTGATCATTTTTTAGATCCCAGTTGGACAACCTACGAGAAATACAGCCTCTATGTGCCTTTTGATATTACCAAACAATTGGTAAAAGGTGCCAACACCATTGGGGTAATATTGGGCAACGGGTTTTATTATTTGCCAAAGGGGCGTTATATAAAAGGACAAATAATGCAACATGGCTTACCGAAGATGATTGCGAAAGTTGTGGTAGAATACACCGATGGTACCAACCAAACTATTGTGAGCGATGAAACTTGGAAGAATAGTAAAAGCCCGATAACGTATAATACCATCTATGGAGGCGAAGATTATAACGCTACGCTAGAACAAACTGGTTGGGACAAGCCCGGGTTTGATAATAGTAAATGGCAAACATCTGTTGTGGTTAAAGGCTCGCCTTTGTTGAAATCTCAACAGGCTGCCCCTCTGAAAGTGATGGAAACCTTTAAACCGGTGGCTGTATTTAAAAATAGAAAAGGCAATTGGGTGTACGATTTAGGACAAAATGCTTCTGGCATTGTAGCGTTGTCTGTTCAAGGGAAAAGTGGTAGTCAAGTAAGGGTTTTTCCTGCGGAACTGATTGATGCCGATAGTTCAGTCAATCAATCTGCAACGGGCAAAGGCTATTGTTTTTCTTATACCTTAAAAGGCGGGGATGAAGAAAAATGGCAACCCCGTTTTTCTTATTATGGCTTTAGGTATGTGCAACTAGAAGGTGCTGTGCCAGCAGGCAAACCCAACCCTTTAAATCTGCCAATAGTAAAAAAACTGACAGGGCTGCACACCAGAAATTCAGCGAAAAGAACAGGAAGTTTCTCTTGCTCTAATGTGTTGTTTAATAGGATTGATACACTGATAAACTGGGCAATAAAAAGCAATATGGCAAGTGTGTTGACCGATTGCCCACACCGCGAAAAGCTTGGTTGGCAAGAGGAAGTGCATTTAATGATGGCATCCGACCAATACAACTTTAATTTATCAACCCTGAATGATAAGGCTGTAGCCGATTTGCAGTCCGCACAACATGCAAGTGGGTTTGTGCCTACGGTTGCTCCGGAGTATAGCATGTTTGGTGGTGAGTTGAGTCCCTTTGAAGATTCGCCAGAATGGGGTTCTACCTACGTTATTTTGCCTTGGTATATGTATCTCTGGTATGGCGATACAAAGGTTTTGGCGGATAATTATGAAGGAATGAAGCGTTATGTTGCCTACTTGCAGAAGCAGGCTGGCACCAACAATATTGTCTCTTATGGCTTGGGCGATTGGTACGATATAGGGCCTAAGAATCCAGGTAAATCGCAGCTTACATCGCTTGGCGTTACGGGTACTGCCATCTGGTATTATGATGTGAATATTTTGGAAAAGACTGCCAGATTATTGAATAATGATGCGGATGCCAAATACTATCAAACATTGGGGGCAACCATAAAGGTGGCTTTTAACAAGAAATACTATCATGCCGATACGTATCAATATGATAGGGGCAGCCAAACCGCCAATGCCATGGCTTTGTACATGAACCTTGTTGAGCCTGAAAACAGGGAGAAGGTTTTGGCAAATATCATTCAAGAGATAAAGGCCAATAATAACGCACTGACAGCGGGAGATATTGGCTACCGATACTTGCTTCAAACACTGGAAGAGAGTGGGGCATCGCAACTGATATTTGATATGAACAATAGAAGTGATGTGCCAGGATATGGTTATCAATTGGCAAAAGGCGCAACAACACTGACGGAATCTTGGCAGGCATTGCGGAATGCGTCAAACAATCACCTGATGCTTGGGCATTTGATGGAATGGTTTTATAGTGGACTTGCCGGCATAAAACAAATGGATGCCTCGGTGGCTTTTAGCAATATACTCATTCATCCAGAAGTGGTTGGAGACATAAAGGATGTAAAAGCAAGCTATCTATCTCCTTATGGATTAATTAAAAGCCAATGGCATAAGGAGGTAAATAGCTTTCAACTAAAGGTTACCATCCCTGCAAATACTACCGCTTTGGTAAATATTCCAGGAGATTCTTTGCAATCAATAAACTTTAAGGGGAAAGGTGTGTCAACATCAACTTTGGTAAAGTTTGTGGGAAAAGCTAATGGGCGATTGCAATACAAGATTGGGTCTGGGAACAATACATTCAATACAACAATTCTTAACAAATAATAGAGACATGAATATGAAGTGGCAATTTTTAAAACAAATCATTCCATTAACTGCATTGGTATTGGGCAGTTATCAAAGTTTTGCGCAGCGTACCATCAGCTCTTTCGATGCCAATTGGAAGTTTATAAAAGAAGATGTAAAGGGTGCGGAGAAGTCAGATTTCAAGGACGCTGCCTGGCGTTCGTTGAGTGTGCCGCACGATTGGATGATTGAAGGTCCTTACGATAGGGATAACCCTACCGGGCGTGGTGGTGGTTATTTGCCCGCTGGAATTGGTTGGTACAGAAAAACATTCACATTGGATGAGGCGGATGCTAAAAAGCTTGTCAGCATTGAGTTTGATGGGGTGATGGCCAATAGCGAAGTCTATTTGAATGGGAAACTGTTGGGCAAACGACCTTATGGTTATATTAGTTTTGGGTACGATCTATCCAAGTACCTGAATTTTGGCAAAGGCAAATCAAATGTTATTGCAGTACGTGCGGATAATTCTGTGCAACCCGCTTCCCGTTATTATACGGGTGCTGGCATTTATCGCCATGTCCGCCTCGTAACCACTAACCCTGTGCATATAGAAAAATGGAGCGTTTTTGTTACCACACAAAAAGTGGAAACCACAAAGGCAACCATCAAGGTGGATGCTAAAGTTATTAATGAAAGCAAGGCTGGTGCCGATTATGCGGTGCAGACAACAATACTGGATGCTGCCAACAAGGTAGTTGTTTCCACTACAAAAAAAGTAAAAGTGGATGCTGGTAAATCAACTGATTTATCGCAAGAGATGGATGTGCAAAATCCTACTTTATGGAACTTGGAATCACCTTATTTATACACCGTGTCAACCAAGGTTTTATTGAATGATAAGATAGTGGATGATGCCGCAAACACCTTTGGTATCAGGGAAGCAAAATTTGAAGCGGCAACTGGTTTTTGGTTAAATGGCAAGAACATAAAAATGAAAGGTGTTTGTTTGCACCATGATGGTGGAGCCGTTGGTTCTGCAGTGCCGATTGCTGTATGGGAAGAGCGTTTTAAGATATTGAAGGAAGCAGGTGTAAACAGTATCAGGACTTCGCATAACCCGGTGGCACCAGAGTTTTTAGACCTTTGCGATAAGATGGGATTGATGGTAATGGATGAAACATTCGATACTTGGACGGCTGCTAAAGCCAATGGCGAAAAGGGATACAACCTGATTTTTAAGGACTGGTGGGAACGTGATACGAAAGACATGGTGCTACGCGACAGGAACCATCCTTCCATAGTGATTTATAGTATCGGTAACGAAATTCATGATGATTTAAGCTACCCGGATGGCTACAAACGTTACAAGGATCAGCAGGATGTTGTGCATCAATTTGATAATTCACGCCCGGTTACAATGGCTTTGTTCCGCCCTGCAAATTCTAAGGTTTATACCAGTGGTTTTGCCGCACAAATGGAAGTGGTTGGTCAGAATTATCGCGAGAATGAATTGATAGCGGCACACGAAGCCCATCCAGAATGGAAAGTGATTGGTACGGAAAATGGTCATACGCAGCAAGCTTGGTTAGCATTGCGTGACAAGCCTTTTATGGCTGGTCAATTTTTATGGACAGGCTTTGATTATTTGGGCGAGGCTGATTGGCCTGCAATGACGAATGCACAGGCATTCATCGACCGCTCAAATGGTTGGAGGCCTTTAGGGTATCAACGCAAGAGTTGGTGGAGTGAAAAGCCAATGGTGAAGATTGTTCGCAAATATGAGAATATGGGTGCAGGTGCTTGGGTCAGCGATTGGACACCTACCGATTTTGATACCTACGATGATGCAAAAGTGAACGTTTATAGTAACTGCGATGAAGTGGAATTGTTTTTAAATGGAACATCACTTGGTAGTAAATTAAAACCAAAAGATGATTCGCCAAGGGCTTGGGATGTAACATTTGCAAAAGGTACAATCAAGGCAGTAGCTAAAAACAATGGTAAGGAAGTGGCAATGGACGAAATGGTTACTGCTGGTAAACCTTCAAAAATTGTGTTGACGCCCAACAAGACCAAGGTTGCCAATAGCTGGGATGATGTGGTTTTTGTTACTGTAACTGTTGTGGATGACAAAGGTGTTCCTTGTCCTAATTTGGATAATTTAATTAAGTTCTCAACTACAGGAAGTGGGATTGTTTCTGCGGTTGATAATGGCAATATCACCACCACAGAACTGTACCAGACCAACGAACGGAAATTATACAATGGAAGATGTATTGCCATCGTTAAAGCAAATGCTGCTAATGGTTCTATTAAGATTAAGGCAACTGCCGATGGATTAAAGGATGGAGAAATAATCTTGGAAGCAATTCCTGCAAAATAATTAGTGTTTTTTGCCACAAATAACACTAATAGGCACTAATTATTTGTGTTAATTAGTGTCTATTAGTGGCAAGAAAACAAACCCGTGGTTAATAAATTATATACTTTACAAATGCGTAAAAATTCTCTATTTCTGGCTATAACTTTTTTGGGAATGCTTCCCACATTGTATGCTCAAGTAAAAGATAATGCAACTATCAGTGTATCGTTGGCAAAGGAAATTGCACCAATGACACCAATATGGGCTTGGTTTGGTTACGATGAACCGAACTATACATACATGAAGGATGGCAAGAAACTGTTGAGCGAATTGGCAGCACTAAGTCCAGTGCCAGTGTATGTGCGCTGCCATAGTTTGATGAGTACTGGCGATGGTGTTGCAGCCTTAAAATGGGGCAGCACCAACATGTACACAGAAGATGCCAATGGCAATCCCATTTATTACTGGAAAATTGTTGATAGCATCTTCGATACGTATGTAAGTCGTGGAATGAAACCCTTGGCACAGATGGGTTTTATGCCAGAGGCATTGTCCATTCATCCACAACCTTATCAGCATCATTGGAAGCCCGGCGATGCTTATAACAAGATAGAGGGTGGCTGGTGTTATCCCCCAAAAGATTATACCAAATGGGGTAACCTAGCTTACGAGTGGGTGAAACATTGTGTGGAGCGGTATGGCAAGAAGGAAGTGGAAAGTTGGTATTGGGAGTTGTGGAATGAACCCAATGGCTCATCCTATTGGAAAGGTAGTGTGCAGGATTATTGCAAGTTATATGACTATGCGGTTGACGGTGTAAAACGTGCTTTGCCAACGGCTAGGATTGGTGGTAGTGATGTTACAGGCGGCGGTGATAAATTTCAAAGAGTGTTTTTAAAACATTGCTTTAGCGATACCAATTATGTTACGGGTAAAATTGGCACACCCATCGATGTTATTCTCTTTCATGCCAAAGGCTCGCCTCGTGTGGTTAATGGTCATGTCAGGATGGGCATCAGTAATCAATTACGCAATATTAATGATGCGTTTAGGTTGATAGCTTCTTATCCGCAAGCAAAGAATATCCCGATAGTTATTGGGGAATCTGATCCCGAAGGTTGTGCAGCTTGTGGCATGAAGACCAATCCGCAGAATGCTTACCGCAATGGTACGATGTATTCCAGCTATACGGCTGCATCTTTTGCAAGAAAATATGCGTTGGCAGATTTGTATAAGGTCAACTTTAAGGGAGCTGTCTCTTGGAGCTTTGAATTTGAAGACCAGCCTTGGTTTTATGGTTTTAGAGACTTGGCCACCAATGGTGTAGATAAACCCGTGCTAAATGTGTTTAGGATGTTTGGCATGATGTCGGGCAAAAGGGTGGAAGTGGTTAGTGATAAAATGTATGGCTTACAAACAGCAAAAGATTCTGGCATAAGGGGTGCAACAACCGATATTGGTGCGTTGGCTTCGAAAGATAAAGCATCGGCGGGTGTTATGCTATGGAATTACCACGATGATGATACTGTTGGTAATAGTGCGAGTGTTCAGTTATCCATTAACGATGTGGCTTCTAAAAAAGTGACCATTACCCAGTATCAAATTGATGATAAGCACAGCAATTCTTACGAGGTTTGGAAAGCGATGGGCAGCCCTGAAAGTCCATCAGCCAATCAAATTAAAACCTTAGAAAAAGCTGGTCAGTTAGAACAAATTTCCACCAAAGTAATGGCTGTAAAGGATGGTACGCTCAATCTAACAGTGGATTTGCCCCGTCAAGCTGTTTCATTCATTAAATTAACTTGGTAGTTACTTATTTGATGACTTAAACTAGATCGGTTGGTATCTGGAACGAATCATCGATGATTGAATTTTAATCATCAATGATTGAAATTAGATCGGTTGGGTATCTGGAATGAATCATCGATGATTGAATTGAGTAATAAAATGAATTGTAAAATAGGTAATTGACAAACAATAAATAAGATGAAAACAACCTTCTATAAGGCTATTTGGATACAAATATTGATACTCACCACCTTTTCGGTAACACTGGCACAGCAGCAAAACATTGCACCAAAGCCACTGTTTGAAGACCCGATATTTAATGGTGCTGC
>JANYEU010000352.1 GCA_025362915.1 Chitinophagaceae bacterium
AATATCGTGATCACGATTTCATCGATAATCAATCCACTTAGAGCGTTACCAATCAGATATTTCAACATTCAATCACACATAATATACTTATGGCAGATAAACTCCTTGTTCCCATCATCAATAATTCTCATCATCCGTTGCCGTCTTATGCCACAGAAGGCTCGTCGGGTATGGATTTGAGGGCTTTTGTTGCGGAGTCCATCTCTTTAAATCCTTTAGAAAGAAAATTAATTCCTACGGGAATCTTTATTGAATTGCCGAATGGTTACGAGGCTCAGATAAGACCAAGAAGCGGGTTGGCCATCAAGCAAGGCATTACCTGTTTGAACACGCCGGGTACGATTGATGCCGATTATCGGGGCGAGATAAAGGTGATCTTGATTAATTTATCGAACGAAATACAAACTATCAACGACGGCGACAGGATTGCGCAAATGGTTATTCAGGTTGTAGAACAGATAGAATGGCAGCCTGTGACAAACATTAACGAAACTACAAGGGGCGTTGGAGGGTTTGGGCATACAGGAAAAGTTTAATTTAGCACCTTTAGTAGAAGGGTTATACGTATTACGTTATAAGTTGTACGTTTACGCAACACGTATAACTTATAACGTAAAACTTCTTCAAACAATTCATTATGATGAGAATAACTTCTTTCCTTTTTTTACTAATTCTAATTGCCTTTTCGTGCAGGCCTGTTAAAAGGGTACAAACCATCAAGCAGGCATTTAGCAGAAAAGATACCATGCAAACCATCGTAATCAAGGAAACGCCGAAGGTGGATACGCAGACATTGATAGCGGACATGCTTGATAAGGTGAATAGAAACAAGATTGATTTTAATACTTTCAGTGCCAAGATAAAAGTGCAATATGTGGGGCAGGAAACAGACCAAAATGCCATTGCGTACCTGAAAATGAGAAAGGACAGTATTATTTTAATACAGTTGGTAGGACCCCTTGGCATTGTGGGATTGCAGGCAAAAATTACAAAGGACAGTGTGATATTGGTGAACAAGATAGACAAATATGTGCAAAGCCGAAGCATTGATTATATAACTGATGTAACCGATATTCCCTTCGATTTTAATACCCTTCAAGACCTGATAATAGGGAATCCTATTTTTATCAGCAAGAATGTTGTTTCGTACAAATCTGCCAATAACCAGTTGCTGGTTTTGATGATTGGTGGCTTTTTTAAGAACTTGATTACACTGGAAACATCAGATTATAAACCCCTGCATAGCAAACTGGATGATGTGGATGCACAACGGAATAGGACTTGCGATATTACCTACAATAATTACGAAACAAAAGGGAATAACCATTTTTCTACCAACCGGAGTATTTCTGTTTCGGAGAAATTTAAACTGGATGTATATCTCGATTTTAAACAGTATTCTTTTAATGATCCGTTAAATTTCAGCTTTACAATCCCTAAAAATTATAAGCATAAGTAATTTATCTCCGTTTAAAACGTTTATAAGAAAAATTATTGTACAATTAAGCTTTGATGATGATAAAAAGACTGTTGATTTTTTGTTTCTTTCTTCTTGCAATAGGCACGTTGCCCTTATTGGCGCAGCAAGCTACCAAGGAAGAATTGCAAAAGCAACAACAACAATTATTGAAAGAGTTGGCCGACCTGAATAAGGATTTACAGTCCATCAGGCAAAATAAAAAGACAGCTTTGGGGGCTTATACCGTTGTGAAAAGAAAGATTGAGGCCCGTGAAGCATTGATAAAAAATATTAATAGGGATATAAACAGGCTGACAGAAACCATTTATCAAAACCAAATAGAGATTTATAGATTGCGGAAGGAGTTGGATACATTGAAACTGCAATATGCGCAAAGCCTTGTGTTTGCGTATAAAAACAGGGGTAATTCTGATTATTTGAATTTTTTATTCTCTGCACAGAATTTTAATGATGCATTGAAACGGATGACCTACTTAAAAAGTTATCGTCAATACAGGGAAACACAAGCTGAGACAATTGGCAAGACACAGTCACTTTTACAAAGTTCTTTGGATAAACTAAACAATAACCGGAATGAGAAAAGCACTGTATTGCAAAGCCAAAGTGACCAATTGAAGGTGTTGGAAGATGATAAAAAGGAAAAAAATCAGGTTGTAACGCAATTAAAATCGCAAGAAAAAGATATTGCTGCGCAGATAAAACAAAGGGAAAAAGATAGGCAAAAGCTACGGGCTGCTATTGATTTGGCCATTAAAAGGGCATTGGCAGAAGCCGCAGAAAAAGAACGGATAGCCAAGATTGCCAGGCTAAAAGCAGCTGAGGAAGAAAAGAAGAGAATTGCCCAACAGCAAAAGGAAGCACGTGAAAAAGAAGCAAGGGACAGAGATATTGCTGCCAAAAATGCAACTGCTGCTACAACACCAAACAAACCTGTTGTAAAACCTGTCGAGCCAGAGACACCTGCAGCAAAACCTGTTTATGTAGAACCCGCCAAACCTACACGTGCTTATAATACTTTTGAATCTACGCCAGAAGGATTGACAGAATCGATGAACTTTGAAAAAAACCGAGGCCGTTTACCTTGGCCTTTGGATGGTGGAAGAATTTATGGGCAGTTTGGCAGACAACCGATTGAAGGAACTAAACTGATAGCAGTTAATGATGGTATTTTTATTAAAACAACCGTAGGTGCTACCGTTAAGTGTGTGGCAGATGGACAGGTTACTGCGGTAATGGATTTAGACCAATATCAGGTGGTGATGGTGAAACATGGTAAATATTTTACTTCGTATGTAATGCTTTCCACTGTGAATGTAAAAGTGGGTGATGACGTAAAGTCTGGAACTATTTTGGGCAAGGTGGCTGCCGATTTGGATGGTGATGGCCAGTTTGAGTTTCAGGTATTTAATGATCATCAGATATACCAAAACCCAGAAAACTGGTTGAAGAGAAGATAAGAAAACAATATTTTGGGTGATAAATTAATCAATTGGGCATTATTTATAGGGCTATCGCTTATTTGGGGCAGCTCTTTTCTTTTGATGAAGATTGGACTGGAAAACCTAAGTCCTTACGAGGTGGCATCCCTACGTATATTGAGTGCCGGGGTGGTACTTACCCCTTTTGCCTTTAGGGCTTTTAAACAGATTCCCTTCCATAAAATTGGCTTCATTATACTGTCTGGTTTGGTTGGCAGTTTCTTTCCCGCATTCTTATTTTGCATTGCAGAAACCAAATTGGATAGTGCATTGACAGGTATGCTCAATTCTCTTACCCCATTATGTGCCGTGATAATTGGCACCGTTTTTTTTAAAATGAAAACCAGCATCCCTAAAATTACAGGCATATTGGTAGGCTTGATAGGGCTATTTTTCCTGGTTTCGCCCACTGGTCAGTTGCACCTAAATAACTTTCCCTACATCCTATTAATCCTTTTGGCTACTGTATTGTATGCCATCAATGTAAATGTGGTAAGCAGAAAACTTGGGAATGTGGGTGCCATAAACACGGCATCTATCGCTTTTGTATTGCTCATCATCCCTTGTTTAATCGTTCTTTTTCTTTCAGGGTATTTTTCAAGATCCTTCAATCATTATGGAACAATAAAATCCACTGCTGCCGGTTGCGTATTAGGAATGGTGGGTACCGCCTTTGCAACCATCCTCTTTTACAGATTGGTTAAACGTGCCGGAGCATTGTTTTCGGCAATGGTCACTTACGGCATTCCCTTCGTTGCGGCTGGTTGGGGCGTGGTTTATGGCGAGCAGGTAACCTTATTTCAGGTTGGTTGCCTCGGCATTATTCTTTGTGGCGTCTATTTGGCAAATAAGTAATTGGATACTGGCAACTTTTTTGTCAAATAGCAAACCTTCAATTCCCAATTGTAGACCTTCAATTCCTAATTGCAGACCTTCTTTTTCCAATTGCAGGTATGCAATTGCCTTGAACTATATCTTTGCCACCCATAAAAAAAGATTAATGAGCGTACATTTAAGTGAACAAGAACTGGTAAGAAGAGAAAAATTGGCCAAGCTACAGGCAGCTGGCATAGATGCTTACCCCGCGGCACTATATCCTGTTTCGCATTATTCTTCGCTAGTAAAAAAAGAGTATGCGGAAATGCTTTATGTAAGATATAAAGCTACAAAGCCTGACGTAGTAGAACCATATAGCGTTGTTATTGGTCAACTAATGCAAAGAGAAGAGACGTTTAATGCGGTAGAAGAGGATAGACCAGAGGAAAGACTAACCGCTTGCCTTGCAGGCAGGATAATGAGCATTAACGATAAGGGTAAGGTTTTTTTTATTAAGATACAAGACAGTAAGGGCATCATTCAGTTGTATGTAAAACGGGATGACATTTGCCCTGAAGAAGATAAATCCTTTTGGGATACGGTGATAAAACACGGGTTGGATCTGGGTGACTTTATTGGCGTTACGGGTTATGTTTTCATTACCAAAACGGGCGAAACCTCTTTGCATACGCAAACACTTACCCTATTGGCTAAGTCGTTGAAGCCATTGCCGGTGGTAAAAAGGGATGAGGAGGGAAATGTATTTGATGAAGTGACCGATCCGGAATTCCGTTACCGTCAACGTTATGTAGACTTGGTAATTAACCCTGCGGTGAAAGATACATTTGTAAAACGTACCACGCTGATGAATACCATCCGTACTTTTTTAAATGGTTATGGTGCGCTTGAAGTGGATACACCTGTGCTGCAAAGTATTCCTGGAGGTGCGGCGGCCAGACCCTTTATCACCCATCACAATGCCTTGGATATTCCTTTGTATCTACGTATTGCCAACGAGTTATACTTGAAAAGATTGATTGTTGGGGGATTTGATTGGGTGTATGAGTTTAGCCGAAACTTCCGCAATGAGGGTATGGACAGAACGCATAACCCAGAGTTTACCGTGCTGGAATGGTACACTGCCTACAAGGATTATTATTGGATGATGGAAATAACGGAGCAACTGTTTGAACAGATTGCCATTGCCTTGCACGGAACGACAGAGGTGACTGTGGGCGATAAGATAATTAGTTTCAAGGCGCCTTTCAAGCGTATCAGCATCCATGAAGCCATCAAGGAAAATACTGGAATTGATGTAAGCTATAAGGACGAAGCTGGACTGAGGGACGTTTGTAAACAACTGGAAATAGGTGTTCCCAACAATATTGGTAAGGGTAAATTGATTGATGAAATATTTGGTGCCACCAGCGAGCATACTTACATACAACCAACCTTCATCATTGATTATCCGGTAGAGATGAGTCCGCTTACCAAGAAACACCGCAGCAAGGAAGGATTGGTAGAACGTTTTGAATTGATGGTAAACGGAAAAGAGATTGCGAATGCCTATAGCGAATTGAATGACCCGATAGACCAA
>JANYEU010000369.1 GCA_025362915.1 Chitinophagaceae bacterium
AGATGGTGCAATGATGCTTCGCAGATGGTGCAATGATGCTTCGCAGATGGTGCAATGATGCTTCGCAGATGGTGCTATCACCTCCGTTTGCCTAGATACCCCATTACCCTCCCTTATACCAAAGGTATATACCTGATTGAACTGAGTGACACTAAAAACAGGTTCACTGGTAAAATATTGATAGAATAAGAACTTTGGGTGGTGATAGAAAAGTTGAGCTTGAGGCAGTTGCAGTAAAGTGTAGCTGCCGCTTTTCTTATCTTAAATGCTCATTGTACTATCCCAATGTGCCAAATGAGGCAAAATAGGGCATATCGAATAATTGATGGTTTAACTTTAAAGTTTCTAATAAGTCATTCGTCGGTTAGTTTGTTATTTCAACAATTAATTGAGAAGAAAAGATTTAAGTTTCATGGATAAATGCTTGTCATCATTGATAATAAAAAAGACGCTTTCTGTTGATGAAAGAAAGTGTGCAATGCATTGGTCGGTGCTTTTTTTGTTTTTTCTGATTGTCTCTTTCTATAGTCAAAAACTATACGCCCAAACAAACCTTACTTCCGATAACGGTGATGGAACATTTACCAATCCCCTTATCAATCTCGATTTTCCAGACCCAGATATTATCCGCGTAGGGGATGATTATTACATGGCAAGTTCTACGTTTACCACGTTTCCGGGAGTGCCGATTGCGCATTCAAAGGATTTGGTTAATTGGGAAATAATCGGATATACGTATGATACATTGCCTTCTGTCCGTTCGTATCATGTTGAAGAGGGTAAGGCAATGTACCGTTGGGGAAGTTGGGCGCCTTGCATACGGTACAATAAAGGTAAGTTCTATGTGTTTTTTAATGTTGAATTTGATGGTTTCTATATAGCAAGTTCGTTTAAACCAGAAGGACCATACACCATAAAGAAGTTGGGGCAGCCATTGTACGACCCTTCTGTTTTATTTGATGATGATGGGCGGATTTATGCTTGCTACGGTAGCAATACCATCATGATTGCCGAGTTTGATAAGAACTTGGATAAGTTGATTGCCGAGCCTACGCCTGTATTTGTGGGTAATTGTGGAACCAATTTCGAGGGAAGTCACATTTATAAGCGCGATGGTTGGTATTATATCTGCAACACGGCACGGGGTTATAATGGAATGCAGCTTTGTATGCGTAGTAGAAATATTTATGGGCCTTATGAATCGAGGGTTATTAGTACCGATGATATGAACTATGCCGATGCTGGCTTGCATCAGGGTGGGTTTGTGGATACCAAACAAGGTGAGACTTTCTTTTTTATGTTTCAGGATAGGGATTATGTTGGTCGTGTACCTGTATTGCAACCTGTAAACTGGATTGATGGTTTTCCATACATCGGTAGCAAAAATGGAAGGGCTTTTACAACTGTGAAGAAGCCTAATATACCCGTTACGGGCAAGCTGATTGAAAACAACTTTGTAGGAAGTGATGAGTTTACTGATGAGAAGCTTGCGCTTAAATGGCATTGGAATCATTTACCAGATAATAGTAAGTGGTCGCTTACCAAAAAGAAGGGTTATTTAGCAATTACGGCAAGCCATAGCCCCAACTTTATGTATGCTCAAAATAGTTTGATGCAACGGATAGTAGGTGGAGGTTCAGTGGCTACTACAAGAATAGGTTTGAGCGATTTGCAGGTAAATGACGTTGCAGGGTTGGCAGTAGCCAACCTTCCTTGTGCAGGTATTGGCATTCAACAGAATGCAGGAAGCCAAACTTTATTGATGTTTGAGAATGGGGAGATAATAGAGAAAATACCAATACAGAATATAAAAGATATTTATTTACAGATAGAAGCCACACCCGAGGGCACTGCCAAATTCAGTTACAGTTTTGAAGGAAAGAAGTATATCCCCTTGGGAAAAGAATTCATTATGGAGTTTACCGTAAAGACTTTCTTGGGTAATAGGCTCGCCCTGTTCTGCTACAACACAGGAGCTGGAACTACGGGCACTGCCTATTTTGATTGGTTTCATTTATCTATCAATCAACCTGTTGGCAGTCATGTAAATGCCTTTAAGCCTATTTCTATTTGCAATTATGATAGCGAAAAAGGTGCTTTTGAATATCGTTATATCCTTAAACGCCCCATGCAATTCATGGATCAGATAAGAAATAATAACTGGGTAGGGTTTAATAATATTCATTTTGATGAAGCCGCTACTTCATTTCAAATTAAGGCTTTGCCATTGGAGGGTGGTTCTATTGAGGTTCATGAAGATGGTATTGAGGGAAGGTTGTTGGCAACCTGCAAGATAGACGGCGTTGCAAGGGCAGATTATACAACCTATCAATGCCCGGTAAGTATAGATAAAGGGAAACATGCTGTCTATCTGGTGTTTAAAGGTGGACAAGGAAGTTTGTTTAAGTTGGATAGTTTTTGGTTTAAGTAATAAAGACCTGACAGGTTTTTAAAACCTGTCAGGTCTAAAAGAAGGAAATTAATATCATTACAATCATTTAATCATAATTATGAAATACAGAATGCTGGTTATCGCAACAGTTGTTGTAGGATTTTTAGTACTAAATCAGGGAAACGCTCAACCTCCCAAACTCACCCCGCCGCCACAAGATGCTGGTTTGCCGTATACGCGTTCTTGTCGCCCTCGTGCATTGGAAGCTTTAAAAGGCACTACGGCCATCTTTGCTGGTAGTAGGTATGCTTATGTGAATAGTTTTAAA
>JANYEU010000371.1 GCA_025362915.1 Chitinophagaceae bacterium
TTTTATTTTTAGCAAGAAAAATCTCATTATGCTATTCAACTCCTTCAGAGTTGTGTGGATGATTTTGATACCCCGGGTTCCACCCGGGGCTATTGGTATTAAAGCCTTTCAGGCTTTTAGGGCAGACGGAATAGAACTTTCATAAATAATTCATATTAATTATCCCAAACAAATAGACGTATTATGAAGCGCTGAAAAATAATATATAATGCTTAAGGTCTCATGTATGAGGTGAATGAAAATTTAACAATAAAAAGTTCCTGATAATTGTGTAAATTAATAATGCAAAATATTTACTAACACTTTAAATCAGGAACCTATGTCTAAAGTTAAAGAACTCAATTTTGATGGACAAACTATTTTTTGTGGTTTGGATGTTCATAAAAAGAATTGGCGTGTGAACGTTCGCAGCAGTGAATTTGAATTGGAAGATTACAGTCAGGACCCTAATGGAGAACTTTTATTGGATCATTTAAAGAGAAGGTATCCGGGAGCAAAATATGAAGTTGCTTATGAAGCAGGATTTTGTGGTTTTGGCATACAACGGACTTTGGAAAAAGCAGGTGTTCGTTGCATTGTAGTCAATCCAGCCGACGTTAAATCATCTCATAAAGAAAAGATGCGTAAAAACGATAAAATTGATGCACCTAAGATAAGCCGTGAATTATCAAAGGGAGAGCTGGAGCCCATTTATATACCTGTTGCAGAAATGGAACATGTTAGAAGTTTAGTACGTCAACGTAGTCGGCTGGTAACTGATCAAACCAGGTGCAAAAATAGGATATGGCAATTACTTATGTTTAGTGGTTTAAAGTTAGAAGCAGATTTGGATAAACCTAAACAGTACTGGAGCAGTAGGTTTATTGAATCATTAAAAAAAATGGACTGTTCTACACCATGGCTTAGACAGGCGCTAGATCTGGCAATCGAAGAATATTTGTTAATAAGGAAACTTTTGAGCTTGGCAACCAAACAAATCCGTTCTTTATCAACACAACCATCCTTTGATGCTATCCAAAAATTATTGCAGAGTATTCCAGGAATAGGCATTGTCAATGCGATGGTCATCATGAGCGAATTACAGGATATTAATCGGTTTAAGACACTGGATTCACTTTGTTGTTATGCAGGCATTGTTCCTGATACGTCCAGCACCGGAGAAAATGAAAAGGTCAAGGGGATTACGCATCGCAGTAATCATTACTTGCGGCCAGCAATTGTTGAAAGCAGTTGGGTAATCATCCGAAAGGATCCTGCAATGCTGATGCTATATAAAAAATACTGTGTTGCCATGAAAGAAAATAAAGCGATCATTAAAATAGCGAAGCATTTACTCAGCAGAATAAGGCATGTATGGTCTAAGCAGGAAAAATATGTAATAGGCGTAGTGGGTTAAGGTATTAGCGTTTTTGGAGGCATTGGCTTCTGAAATAAATGTAAAGGCTAACTATAAAAGAAAGCCTTTACCAATTATCGGAATTATTCCGTCAGCATCAGATTATCCCTACACGGGTTGCTCGCCAGCATTGCCCGTTACTGTTTAGCCTGATAAAACAAAATTATTAACTATCAGTGATACATTGTAATCAAAGTTCTTGAAAGGCGTCCACCGTTAAGTCGTTAATGCAGCATCCTGGTAAGGCAACTTCCAGGAAAGACTGTTCCTTAAGAATACAGGCGCCTTTATTAAGAAGTTGAAAAAGACCTTGCAGCATTCCGAGTTCAGCTTATAAGCCCAGGACCCTGAAAAAGACTGTTTATTGAAGTGTACTTGATACAAAATGTAAACGGATAAAAAATATAAAACTATGTAGTAACAAATTACACATCATATTATCAGAAATAATTTTTATACTCTGTGCAGCGAAAACTCATCATTGAACTTAACGATTATATATTTACTACAAATTTGAAGGTTCAACAATGCGAACACTAATTTATTAGAAAGAATAAAATAATGACTATTTTATTCAGCAGCCTAACTAACGCCGCTACCGCCTTCAATAGCGTTTTCCGGACTAACAAAATGTAATTTACCTGCACCATCTTCTGCCATTAATATCATCCCGTTGCTTTCGATACCACGCATTTTACGGGGTGCCAGATTTACTACTACCACTACTTGTTTACCAACAATGGCTTCAGGTTCAAAATGTAAAGCGATGCCACTTACGATGGTTCTTTTTTCGAAACCAAGGTCTACTTCCAGCTTTAGAAGTTTATCTGCTTTTTCAACTTTTTCTGCAGCAGTAATAGTACCTACCTTCAGATCGATCTTTGCAAAATCTTCAAAAACTATGGTGGGTTTTACAGTAGGTAAAACAACCTCTACAGCTGTTTCGGCAGTAACGGCTACTTCGGCTGCGGGCTTATTTAATTCAGTTTCCATTTTTATCTTTTCGCTTTTAATTTTTAATTTTTGTACCTGCTCTGTTACTTCAGCATCTTCAATTTTTCTAAATAATAACTGCGGCTCTCTTAATGAATAACCCACACTCAGCAACTTTGTTTTTCCTGCATTTTCCCAGTCCAGCATTTTATCTACAACCTTCATCATGTAGCACATTTTTTTTGCTGCATTGGGTAAAAATGGATTAATAAAAACGGCAAGGTTAGCGGTAAGCTGTAAGCAAATATGCATACAATTATCAATTAGTTGTTGCGCTTCCGGATTTGCTTCCAAACTTTTAGCAACAATCCAGGGCTGCTTATCCTGCATGTATTTATTTCCCTTTCTTGCCAGATCAATTACCTCATATTGTGCATCTCTAAATTTATAGGTCTCAATTAAATGCGCAATCCTAATTTTTGTATTGTTAAGTTCTGCCAGCAAATTCTTATCGGCATCATCTAAAATAGCTTCGTGCAATGGTGGCACTTTACCCTTACATAATTTATGCATTAAAACAAATGCCCTGTTTACAAAATTGCCAAAAACATCTACCAGCTCTCCTTTCACGGCATCCTGAAAACCCTTCCAGGTAAACTCGCTATCCTTTGTTTCAGGCGCAATGGCGGTTAAATAATAGC
>JANYEU010000383.1 GCA_025362915.1 Chitinophagaceae bacterium
AAAAACTATTACAATGCAGCCATGTATTACAGCAAAGTGCAGGAAGATTTGTTTTGGGCAATACAATATGGCGAAATATTCATTAACCTGGAAAGCTATAGCGATCATACTGCACTGATAAAAGTAAAATTGCTGGATGCCTACAAGAGATTATTTGCTGGAGATAAGCTAGATAAATTAGCCAATAATCCTGCTAATACGCCTTTTCAGAAGGCTTGGTATCAAAACATAAGCCTTGCAAGCAGTCTTACAAAAGGAGGGATAGATGCCGAAGTACTTAGTGCAATACGCACAAGGTTTATACTGAATTGGTTTTATACAGAACAAAACGAGGCAACTCCATTTCACCTATTCGAACATCACCAATACCTAATAAAAGAAGGACTGTTTGATGCGTATAACCAATGGATATTTGGGGAAATTTCTAATCCGCAGTATTATCAGATGTGGTTGAATACCCATTCTAAAGAGCTAAGTTTCTTTAAGGTATATCAGCAAAACAAATTGTATAAGCAACCCGCCGGAGAATATTATAAGTAAAATAAGAAACCCCCAATCTGTTGTTACAGCGGGGGTTTCCTTCATTTGCAGTTTGCTTTGATAGCTATTTTTAGAAAGCGGAAAGTCTAACGTCTATTTCTTTGCATAGCAAAGCAAATATCTCGTCCAAAGTTCCTTCGCCCTTTATGTTCCTCACCTTGTTAAAAGGTTTATAATAATCTGCAACAACGGCTGTCTTGTTTTTATATTCAACAATCCGGTTTCTAATCACGGCTTCGTTGTTATCATCGCTTCTACCGCTTGTTAGTCCCCGGTTAAGCAATCTTTTTACCAATTCCTCATCACTCACTTCCAATGCCAAAACAACACCTATTTCGGTTCCTTTTAGCTTCAGCAATTTATCCAATGCCTCTGCTTGTGCGGTGGTGCGTGGAAAACCATCAAACAGAAATCCGTTTACTTGTGGGTTAGCTTCCAATGCACTGCTAATCATACCCACCACCACTTCGTCTGGCACTAATTGACCTGCATCCATCAGCTTTTTTGCTTCTACACCAAGAGGGGTTCCAGCGGCTATTTCACTTCTTAATATATCGCCGGTGGAGAGATGTTTTAGGTTGTATTTGGCTATCAGATTTTCACTTTGAGTACCCTTACCACTACCTGGAGGGCCAAACAATATTATATTAAACATGTGCTAAACACTACTATTGAGCAGCGAATATAATAACTTGCGGTGGAATCTGCTTTAACAAAACCTTACAGCAATAAAAATCGTTCTTATGTAGGGCTTTTTTACCGGCATCGTCTGTTGGATTGTATTAAACAAGTCAATCATTTTTTAATCAATCAATTAAATTTCACATTATGTTAAAGACAACGTTCATCTTAATAACCGCAACTTTACTATTGCAAAGTTGTTTTTCCCAATCAAAAAAAGAAAAGAGCATGGAAGACAAAAAAACAAATAATCCTGTTTATTCCACCACGGATAGCAGCAAGGTAAATTTGAAAGAAGACGAGTGGAAGAAAATACTTAGTCCGGAAGTATTTAACATAGCAAGGCAAAAGGGTACGGAAAGACCTTACACCAGCAAGTTTGAGGATTTTAAGGAAGCGGGTACTTACTACTGTGCTGCGTGTGGAAATCCATTGTTTAAAAGTGATGCCAAGTTTGAAAGTGGCTGTGGATGGCCGAGCTTTTATGAGCCCATCAGCAAGAATGCCATCATCTATACCCCCGATAATACTTACGGAATGTGCAGAACAGAAACACAATGCGGCCGTTGCAAGGCACATTTAGGACATGTATTTAATGATGGCCCCCCGCCAACAGGTTTGCGTTTTTGTATAAATGGTGTGGTACTTGATTTTCAGAAAGCAAAGGATGCCGAAAAGAAATACAACGCAGAACATAAGGACAAAAAAGGATAAGAAGAATTCATAATGACTGAAGTTAGCCACAAGGAATACAAAGGATAAATAGAAACTTTGTACGCCTTGTGGCTTTTATTTATGTTCTTTGTGGTTAAATTAAAAAGAAGACTATGGAACGTTGGGTGATATACGCATTGCTATCAATGCTTTTTGCAGGCATCACATCGGTGATAGCTAAATATGGGATGAAAAACGTGAGTGGCGATACGGCACTTACCGTGCGTACCAGCATGGTTTTTATATTGGTTTGGGTAAATGCCTTTGCTCTAAATAATGTAACCAAACTTAGGTTGCTAACGCAAAAAGACATTCTATTTCTCTGTCTTTCTGGAGCAGCCACCACCCTTTCGTGGGTATTTTATTATCGGGCAATGAAGGAAGGGGAGGTGTCGGTAGTTGCCACCATTGATAAGGCAAGTATTGTTATCACCCTGCTGCTTTCTTTTTTTATCCTGAAAGAACCCTTCACATGGCAGATAGGTTTGGCTGGTACGCTTATAACCGCAGGGCTATTAATATTGATTTACAAATAGAAGCATGGAAATTAAAGAATTCCATGGCAGGGGACTAAGGATTGAGATTAATAGTTCTTTGTCTAAGAACCTGTTCATAATCTTCTGAGTAGGATGGCGATAAATGCGAGTACCATGAATTGTAGGCTTGTATTGAGTTTGCGTTCACAGTTCTTCCAAAGTCTCCTGCATTTGTCAAGCCATGCGAAACATCGTTCTACCACCCATCTCTTTGGTATTACGGCAAACTTGTGCAGTTCATTAGGCTTGGCAACCTCCACCTTTGCTCCAATGATCTCTTTTACTGATTGGGCAAAGTTTTCACCGCTATAGCCCCCATCGACAAGCACATTCGTCACT
>JANYEU010000305.1 GCA_025362915.1 Chitinophagaceae bacterium
CATGGCGGTGGTGGACATGGACAAAAGGGTAAAGATTAGATTTAAAACCCGTTAGAGTACTTTTAAAAGACTTTTATACACCCATTTTTGGGTATATAAAAGTCTTTTTGGTTTATGATAATAATGTTACCATTACTTATTAGGTTTGGATATAACAACAGAAACACTTTCTTTTGCGTAGTTATTTAACCACTAAGCACACAAAGGTTTACACTAAGAAACACAAGGTAAAATGTAATTTAAAATGGTGTTTCTTATTGCAAAACAATTTAATCATTAATAAGATAAACCCTCATTATGACTACAGTTCAATCAGTAATTATCTCCATTGTAGAAGGTCTTACCGAGTTTTTGCCCGTGTCTTCCACCGCCCACATGAAGATTACCAACCCACTTATTGGTGTCCAGATAGATTCTTTTGAAGAGATGTTCGAAGTGGTGATACAGCTTGCAGCCATCCTTAGCGTTGTTACAGTTTACTGGAAGAAATTTTTAGACTTTAAGTCGCCCAAGTTTTATATCAAATTAATCATTGCCCTGCTTCCTGCTATTTTTTTTGGATTCTTATTAAAGAAACATATTGATGCTGCTTTGGGCAATCTTACTTTTATTGCCTGTGTAATGATTGGCGGCGGCGTATTACTACTCTTTGTAGATAAATTATTTAACAAGGATGAAATAACTGACGAAGAACAGATTACTTACCCAAAAGCATTTACTATCGGCTGCTTTCAAGTATTGTCTATTGTATTGCCTGGCTTTAGCCGTAGTGCAGCAACAATAGTGGGTGGTATGAGCCAGAAACTAACCAGGAAGTTGGCTGCCGAATTCTCTTTCTTTTTGGCGGTGCCTACTATGGTAGCGGCCTCGGCAAAAAGTTTTATGGATACTTGCAAAGAAAATTATCTTGCCATCCATAACATTGTTCCGGCAGAAGGGGTTGAGGTTATTAAACCTACCTTGAAGCAAACTTTCTCTGCCGAAAACTTACATTCCTTATTCAATCACCACAACCTAATGGTATTTGCTTTGGGTTGTATAGTATCGTATGTCATTGCATTGCTATCTATCAAGTTTTTTATTGGATACTTGCAAAAACATGGCTTCCGTGTATTTGGCATCTATCGTATCATACTGGGAAGTGTGGTGTTGGCATTGATTTATAAAGGAATTATTTAGTAGATAGTTGTAGTGTAAAAGGGGGGAAGAAACAAAAATCATGTTTCTTTCCCCCTTACGTTAAAGCTAGGTTATTATCTCCAATGCCCACGCATCCAATGATAGCCCCTATCGCCTTGTCGCCAATAGCCGGGTGCATATACGCGCCCTTGTCTGAGTGCACTCCAATAGCCAGGTCTATGTTCGTAGTGACCACCCCTCCAATACCAATCACCGTCTATCCAAATATAGTCAGCTGCTGGTTGAGGAGGTCTTACAACTTCTACATAAGCGGGTTGCGTAGTCACATAGGCATCCGTTGCACATCCCTGAAAAATAAATACCCCTGCCACAAAACTGATTGCTAAGATTAACCTTTTCATTATACATAATTTTAATGGTGAAAAATGTCTTCACCATAGTAAATACAATAAGTATTCCATTGTTCAAACTCAAAGATAGTCTGGAAGAAGGAAGAGTTTGAGCAGGGATGAACCTGTATTTATTATCGGTAGTTTTCCTATTTGAGTTCTCTAATGCTGCTAGCATTATTATTCTTTCCTATCTATAATCAAGTAACGAGGCAGGTTAAATACACTGCACCAGTTGCCGATTTCTGGGTTTACATGAACAAGGTAAGCTTTTGCCCAAGAATTATATAACAAATACTTAAAATTGTATAACAAGTAACCTATGATACCCGCCCACCTTTGTATCGTGACATTTATATCACGTTTTTTCCACAAATAAAAAAATAAAAATGAAAAAAGTATTGGTTGTAGTGGTTGGTTCTGTTTTAACATTGAGTGCAATGTCGCAGACAACACCTCCTAAAAAAGTAGCAGAAAAAGATTTACGCACAGACGTTAAGGCCATAAAAGACGAACGCGCTGAAAGAAACACAAGTTTGGCTCATGGCCATTTTAAAGCTGCCAAGAGTGATCAAAAAGAAATTAACACAATACGCAAGCGTATGCATGCAAACAAAAAGTTTCTAAAAAACAAAGGTGTAAAGGCTCCAGTTCAAAAGGCTAAGGAGGAAGTGAAAAGCAATTAAAACATTGCCTTGGTAGAACAAAGAGGGAAATTGTCTTTAGGATAATCCCCCTTCTTCCTCATTATATTAATGTAAATGGAAAAAGAAAAGCCCTTGAAACGAATGTTTTAAGGGCTTTTCTTATTTTTTGTAGCTAACAACTAACCCCTAATAACTAACAACTAATGCATATCATCCAAAAACGCATCTCTCTGTGATTTCAGAGCGGTTAGTTTTTCTTTGCTGTAGGCTAGTTTGGATATCAACACAAACAATACGGGTACAATAAAGATGGCCAATAATGTAGCGGCAAGCATACCGCCAAGTACCGTATAACCGATGGTGCTTCTGGCTACGGCACCGGCACCTGTGGCAAATACCAGTGGCAATACGCCGAGTATGAATGCAAAGGATGTCATGATGATGGGCCGCAACCGTAGCCTTACCGCATCCATGGTGGCAGGGATTATTTCTACACCACTATCCACCCTTTCCTTGGCAAACTCCACTATCAGAATGGCGTTCTTTGCTGCCAACCCAATGAGTGTTACCAAACCTATCTGTGCATATACGTTGTTGGAAAGTATCGGTACAAGTGTGAGGGTGAGGATGGCGCCGAAGGCGCCAATAGGTACCGCTAACAATACAGAAAACGGTACAGACCAACTTTCGTAGAGTGCCGCAAGGAACAGAAATACAAACAGGATAGACAGGCTAAAGATGAGAATGGTACTGTTGCCCGCACTCAATTCCTCCCTGCTCAAACCTGAAAACTCATAGCCGTAACCCGCTGGCAAAACCTTTGCAGCCACTTCTTTCAGTGCATCCAGGGCTTGACCACTACTGTATCCTGCAGCAGCTGAACCATTTATTTCTGTGGATCTAAATAGGTTGTAGTGGGATATAAGGGCAGCATTCTCTGTTAGCTTATAACTGATCAATGTACTCAAAGGAACCATTGTGCCCTGTTGGTTGCGCACATAGTATTTACCCAAAGCCTGTATATCGCCCCTGAATAGTGTATCCGCTTGCGCAATAACCTTAAAGTTCCGTCCATAAATGGTAATGTCGTTTACGTATCTGCTGCCCAGATAGGTTTGCATGGTATTATATACATCACTAAGCGATATACCCAACTTTTTACATTTATCTCTATCCACATCCACCTGATAACCCGGTGTACGTGCCGTGAAGAACGAGAATGCCTTGCCAATCTCCGGACGTTTATTAGCTTCGGCAAGGAAGGTGTTCATCACCTTTTCAAATTGTTTTATATCATCGGTACTTTCTTTTTGTTCCAACTCGAATGTAAAACCACCGCTTTGTCCCAAACCCGGAATGGCAGGTGGCGAGGTGACAATGATGGTGGCACCCTTTATCTTGGCAAACTTTTTTTGAAGCGTGGAGATAATACCATCCAATTGCAAGGCTTTAGAAGTACGTTCATCCCAAGGGGTAAGCGATGTAAAGATGGCACCACTATTAGATTTGCTTGCCAAGGTAATGGCGTTGATGCCACCCAATGCCGCATAGTGGGCAATACCCTCCGTATGCTTGAGGGTATCCATGATGGCATTAATCATATTAAGGCTCTGGGTGGTGGAAGTGGCTTCGGGTAGTTCGAAGTTTACAAATATCCTTCCTTCATCTTCAGTAGGAATAAAACCCGTAGGCTTTTCCTTGAACATAAAGCCAGTGCCGATATAAACACAAGCCAATATCACCAACACCAATGGCGTACGCTTGATGCACACTTGAACCCCTTTGGAATAACTATAAGTGGTGCGCGCAAACCAGCGGTTGAATAGATAAAACCATTTATTCAGCCCTTTGGATTCTTTAGCAAGCTTCATTGGTTTGAGGAACAAAGAACACAAGGCTGGTGTGAGTGATAATGCCACAAATGCAGAAATCAGTACTGAAATAGCGATGGTAATGGCAAACTGTTGGTATAACCTACCCACAATGCCTGGTATGAAACCAACGGGAACAAACACTGCTGCCAAGATTAAGGCAATGGCTATAACAGGCCCCGATATATCTTTCATGGCTTTGGTGGTGGCATCTTTGGACGATAATCCTTCGTGATCCATATAATGTTGCACGGCTTCCACTACCACAATGGCATCATCCACCACAATACCAATTGCCAATACAAAACCAAACATGGTTAATGTATTGATGGTAAAACCTAGCGGGATGAAAAAGATAAATGTACCAATGATGGCCACAGGAATAGCCAAAACAGGAATAAGTGTAGCCCTCCAACTTTGTAGGAATAAGAACACCACTAATGTAACGAGTAAAAGTGCCTCCAACAAAGTCTTTACCACTTCCTCAATAGATACCTTAACCACAGATACGGTTTCGAATGGAACTACATAATCAACATCTTTCGGGAAAGATTTCTTTAGGGTTTCTAGTGTGGCATATACCCCCTTCGCCACATCCAATGCATTACTACCCGGTGCTTGATAGATACGCAAATAAGAAGCCCTTTTGCCATCTACAAATGAATTACTTCTATAGCTAAACTTGCCCAATTGTACACGGGCTATATCTTTTAAATAAACAATACTGGCATCGCCGGGCTTGCTTCTTATGATGATATTATTGAATTGCGTTTCGGTATTTAAACGGCTATTGGTCAATACATTATACTCAAAGGACTGTACACTGTTTTGTGGTGGCGCACCAACAGAACCGGCTGCTATCTGTAAGTTTTGTTCTTGCAATGCTGCAACCACCTCATTTGCTGTGATGCCCAGCCTTGCCAACTTATCAGTTTGTAACCAGATACGCATACTGAAATCATCGGCACGGGTGGATATATCGCCAATGCCCGGCACACGCAGCAAGGCGTCTTTTACAAATATGTTGGTATAGTTATCTACAAAAGGAATGGTGTGTGTGCCATTGGGAGAATAAATGGCAACCAACATCAAGATACTTGGATTACGCTTACGGGTGGTTAATCCTACACGTTTTACATCATCTGGTAGGGATGGGGTGGCAATACCTACACGATTTTGTACATCCAGCGCAACAATGTCTGGATTGGTACCTATCTTAAGAATTACATTCAGTGTTGTTTGTCCGTCGTTGGTACTGTTACTTTGAATATAATCCATCCCTGGCGTGCCATTTACCTGTGCCTCTATGGGTGTGGTAACAGATTGCTCTACGGTTTGCGCATCAGCACCCGTAAAACTACCTGTAACCTGAATGGTGGGCGGCGTAATTTCAGGATATTGGCTGATGGATAGATTCAGGATAGCCAACACGCCCATTAAAACAATTACTATGGATATAACAATAGCCGTGACGGGCCTTCGGATAAAAGTATCTGCGATCATGCTTAAATTAGTTATAAGTTGTAAGTATTAAGTTTTAGGTTGTACGTTTTACGTTGTAAGTTATACGTTGTGGATTTCTTAACGTATAACTTACAACGTAAAACGTACAACTCTCTTATTATTTCTTGCTAGGCACCACCTTTACTACAATGCCGTCTTTCATCTTTTGAACACCGTCTATTACCACTTTATCATTCTCAGAGATGCCGTCTTTTACCACAATCTTGTCGTTGATAATGGCTCCTGTGTTCACACGTTTTTGTATCACTTTGCTACTGTCTCCAATAACAAATACAAAGTATTCGCCCATCTGTTCCATCAATGCCTTCATTGGTACCAATAGCTGATCTGTGTTGCCATTGTTCTTGATGCGCACATTGCAACTCATACCCGGTTTAAGCAAATGCTTGCTGTTGGTAAACTCAAGCCTAAGTTTTATGGTGGCAGTTTGTGGATCAACGGCCCTGTCTATAAAAGATATTTTTCCTGGTTCTGGGTAGATGGAACCATCGGGTAATTGGATGGTGAACAAAGAATCCTTTGCAGTATATACTTTCTGTTGCAACTGTGTAAACCGATAGAGATCTTTTTCATTCACGGCAAAGTCAACAGCAATCGGGTCATCGGTTGATACTGTATTTAATACCATCGTTCCAGCAGTTACAGCCGTACCCAATTTTACTTGCGATATACCGATTGTTCCGGTAAATGGCGCATTGATAGTGGCATAACGCACATTTGTTTGTACACTATTTACGTTTGCTTTTGCCGCTTCCAGTTGCATTTTGGATGCCTGTAAATCTGCCAAGGCATGGTCTAGCACCTGTGTTGCAATGGCATCGTGCTTTGCCAAGTCATTATATCTGTCGGCATCCTGTTGGGCTTTTGCCAGGTTTGCTTTAGCCACATTCAGGTTAGCCTGTGCCTGTTGGTAGTTGGCATTATACAATTGTTCATCAATAGAATACAACTTTTGTCCCTTGCTTACCTGCTGTCCCTCCTTGAAATAGATACCTGTAATAGAGCCACTGACCTGCGCCCTGATATCCACCTGATTTACCGCAATCATATTTGCAGGAAACAAGTCGAAATAGGTAGAACTACCCGAATGCACTTCATACACCCCAACAGAAGGTGGCGGGGGAGGGGCTTGTTGCTTGCTTTTATCTGCACCGCATGAAACAAAAACAAACGATAAAATGAATAAAGAATAAAGAATGGTATGTCTCATAAATATTTTTTAACTGATTACTGATAACTGTTTACTGCTCACTAATAACTCCCAAGTGCTTGCTCCACATCTATCTTAGCCGCTAGCACCTGATATAATGCATTCGTATAATTCTCTTGCGAGGTGCGCAAATCTGTTTCTGCCGTAATTACTTCCAGATAGGTTTTTATACCCGATTTATATTGCAACTGAATGGTATTATATACTTCCTGCGCCAGTTGCAAGTTGTTTTTAAGCAGTATGTAATCGTATAGGTTTGCCTTATACGTGGACAATGCCTGTATATATTGTGTATTGATAGTGCTGCGCGATTGTAATAAATCCCAATCAATCCGCTTGATGGCAATCTCTGCCGAGCGGGTTTGATATACTCTTTTATTGCCCTGATACAACGGTAATGAAAGCTTTAATCCAACAAAGGAATTGGGATAATTCTGACCGTACAACTTGGCAAAGTCATTATTCAAAAAATTCATATCATAAGCACCATAAGCCGAAACCGAAGGGTAATAGCTCATTTTAGTGTATTCCAAATTATATTGTTGCAGCCGCTTGGTGGTTTCCAGTTGCTTATATTCTATGCGGTAGCTGTAGTTGATGGTCTGTAAGGTATCTAGCACCATTTGCTTTTCCATCTGTAAGGTATCGTACTGCAATTCGAAGTTATTAGTTGCCGTATAGCCCATTGCATTCTTCAAATTGGCCTGCTTCGCTTTCAATAATTCTTGCTGCGCCTTCAACTGTGCCTTCGTATTATTTAGCGAGATTGTCGCCCTTTTATAATCTGTTTTATCCACTATGCCGTCCTTGTATTGGGTATAAGCAGTCTTTAAACTGGCTTCCAACCGCTTGATGGTTTCGTTGGTTAGGTCTATTTGTTTTTGCGTAAGCAATACATCATAAAAAGCCTTGCTTACAGAAACTTTCACATTAATTGTATTGTTTTCCAAACTCTGTTCAGCTTGCTTACGCACATCAGAAGCAGAGTGCTTGGCAAGAAAAACATCCTTGTTAAACAGTGTTTGATTGACGGAGAAAAATGCCCCAGAATTATTTAGCGTACCTGTTTGCACATATTTGCCACCACTATAGGAAGTAGCCAATTGAAAATTGTTCTGGATAGCATAATCAAAGTTTAGCTGAGGATACCAATCGGCCAGTTTGCTTTTGATTGCAAGGTCGGTAGATTGTTCATCCAATAACGATTGTTGTATCAGCGGTTTATGCTGTAAGGCATATTGCAGACAGGTTTCAAGTGAAGCGGTTTGCAGGATACTGTCTTTTATTTTGTTGGTTTGTTGCGCTTGCGCCCTATTATTTATCAATAAAATAATCGCCGCAAATAGTGCTATCCATTTATTCATTCGTGAGTTTAACAGGTACAAAAAATATTGGTTTAATGCCTGATGAAGGCGGGGGTTGAAAGAAAAGCAAATATAGGTACATTTAATTTGTGGTCTTTTTGAATAGCGGAATTAAACACCTGTTTAGTTATAAATAGTCGGTGAAATAGAATTGGGTGGATGCATATTGCGCATCCGCATCAATAAATACAAGGGTTGCTACCTGCTTTTAGTTTAAGGATTACTGTTTCCTGCCAAGTGTATGTACAAAAAAATAGCCCCACTGAAGAATCAGCGGGGCTTCACGATTTCACCATCCAAAACCAAAACCTATCTTTAAGTGATAGTCATCAAATCTAAATCTCTCGACTTTCGACTCTCAACTTTTAACTGATAACTATTTATGCGC
>JANYEU010000387.1 GCA_025362915.1 Chitinophagaceae bacterium
GGGACTTCTTAGGGCGGGTTAACGCTTTTGGGGCTTGCTCGTCTCGTCTCACGCCGACCTTGTCACGTCTCACGCCGACCTTGTGAAGCGAAACGAGCAACGCGTCACGCTTCACGAGCAACGCGTCACGCTTCACGAGCAACGCGTCACGCTTCACGAGCAGCGCGTCACGCTTCACGAGCAGCGCGTCACGCTTCACGAGCAACGCGTCACGCTTCACGAGCAACGCGTCACGCTTCACAAGCAACGCGTCACGCTTCACAAGGTCGGCGTGAGACGTGACAAGGTAGGCGTAAGACTTCACTTTTTGGTAATAAGGTCAACTTTTTGCCCTTGTTGGTGTTCCCCACTCGCCGTTGTTGTGTGTTCTTCACCAACATCAAACAATAGAACGATGATTCAAGGGAACCTCTAAAAACTATCCTTTTCCTCTCTTTTGGAGAGGAATTAAAGGTGAGGTCAAAAGAAAAAAGTGAGTTTTTAGAGGTTCCCTGTATTTATTCTACTGTACAAAGGCGTAGAAGTAGGAACCGCCAGCAATGTGGTTAGTGTTACGGTGAAGGCAATGTAGAACTTTTGACTTACTACTCACCCTCGTCGTATATTTTTGATGTGAAGTTTCAATTCAACGAGTTTATTGTCTCGCTTAATAATTACATGTACGGTGGCACCCGCATTTTGGAGGGCTGCCTTAAACGTCAGTATATTTTTAAACATATAATTATCAATGCTACATACAATATCCCCAACCTTAAAACCAGCAATCTCCCCCGGCGAATTGGGTATGATGTCTGCTATTTCTACTGTACTATCAATCTCGTACATGGATATGCCGGTATATGAATAATTGAACGAATCGATATAGTGGCTGTTGGGTTTTATATGTATGCTATTTTCAGGGTAATTGATTACTAGATTAAATCTTCGTAGTAAATCGTTCCCTATCAGCCCACCATACAAAGGGTAGGAGGTAATATTATAATCATCGTTAAAAACATATATGGGGACTTGCCTAAATTTATAAGGGCCTAAATGCACATAATTTATTATTGAAAGGTTCATTTGTTGTTTGCCAGCAATGCCTTCCACTTGTGAAGCGTAAAACTTTCTGTTCTTATTGAGTAGCGAACTGTCTTTTACAAAATCTTGCGATACAAGCAGGTCTAATCCCGCACCAGTGTCAAATATAAAATTGCTGGTAATGGCACGGCAATCTCTTTTATATCTCTTATATTGATGTTCAGCGGCGCACCATCCCATTGTAATAATAAGCTTTGAGCAGCTTGGGTTCGGGTGATATTATTGATAACAAACCCATGTGTTTTATTGGCTTCATTGTGCTGCCAACTGATAACCAGTTTCTGACCACCTACAGAAGCCGTCAATAGTTTTTCTATGTCTGCACTTTCTTGTACATCGGCAGTGAGTAACTGACCAGATAGACTCATGTCCGTTTTACCAACTGCCCGCAGTCCATTGTCCGTTACCTCAAAAGAAGGTTTTATGGTTTCTACATTAAACTGAAACTTACTAAAGTTACCCGGCACTTTCAGCACTTCGTCCAGTTTAAAGGATACCTCATATAGCTTATCCACCTGCATATCCTTGGTCGGTCTAAACTCAATGGTACGCGCATCAATCCAATAAGCCTTTCCTTCCACCGCAGGTGTAAAAGCGAATAATTCCTTATCAATGGGTTCATTGAGTGTATGTGTGGCATTTGCATCACTTGCCAACTGAATGCGTATTGCACTCTTTTTGGAGATGGTACCAGAGGTGTAAGCCTCAATGTATTTACTGTAAGCAGGGTCTATCTCTATTAATTGATGCTTTTTGTGGCATCCAGAAAACAGCATTAACATAAACAAAGAGGCAGCATAAAACAGCCATGATATTTTGGCTTTGGGCGTTAGGCAGGGGGAAGTCATGATGGTTGCAGATAAGTTAGTGCAATCGTAATTAATTGCGACAATAAATGTAGTGAGAATGCTTGATATGATGCTAGAAAAATGTTTGTTAAATAAGGAAGGTTTAGTTTTTATGGTGTATAGGAACATGAGATTTATCATACAGAACCTGCTCCTTTATATACAATTGAAAGTGCTTTTCAGATGAGATTGTACGCAAATCAAGTACACCTCATACATAAATCGTGTACTCCATACCATAAACAAAGTCCAGACAAGTGGCAAAGTGGGTATAGGCAAGTGGCAAACGGAGTATAGGTAAGTGGCAAAGGTTTATGCCCCAAGGTACAAATGGGGTACAGGCAAGTGGCAAAGGTTTATACCCCAAGGTACAAATGGGGTATAGGCATGTGGCAAGGGTTTATAACTCTAGGTACAAATGGAGTACAGGCAAGTGGCAAAGCATGTATAGGCAACTGTCAAGAGGAGTACAGGCAGGTGGCAAAGGTTTATACCCCAAACCACAATTCATGTACACCGTAGAGACGCCTTGCAAGGCGTCTTTTATGCCTTTATATATTTAGACAGATTGATGTCCTTCCCTAACCCTTTTATAACTTAATACGCTTAGGTAGGCATCGCACTTTTCACGTGAAGGGATGGGCATAAAAAATCCCAGACATTGTTGATGCCTGGGATGTATAATTGAAATGTATTCTACTTATTTAGAAAGCTTGGCTTGCAAGTTGGTATCCAACGCATCCAAGAATTCTTCAGTATATAAGTAATGGTCTCCATGACTAACCTTATTGCCATATATACACACAGCCAAATCCTTGGTCATCTTACCACTTTCTACAGTTTCTACACAAACTTCTTCAAGCGCGTGGCAGAAATCAATCAACTCTTGGTTACCATCTAATTTACCACGGAACTCCAAACCTCTTGTCCAGGCAAAAATAGAAGCTATTGGGTTGGTAGAAGTTGGCTTTCCTTTTTGATGCTCCCGGTAATGACGCGTAACCGTACCATGTGCAGCTTCTGGTTCCATAACAGTTCCATCTGGTGTTACCAATACAGATGTCATCAAGCCCAAGCTACCAAAACCTTGTGCCACAGTATCACTTTGTACATCGCCATCGTAGTTTTTACAAGCCCATACAAAGTTACCATTCCATTTAAGCGCACTAGCCACCATGTCATCAATCAAACGGTGTTCGTAAGTAATGCCGGCTTCAGCATATTTAGCCTTGAATTCATTTTGATAAACCTCTTCGAAAATATCCTTGAAGCGACCATCATACTTTTTAAGGATGGTATTCTTGGTAGAAAGATACAAAGGCCATTTTTTGGCTAAAGCCTGATTGAAGCAAGAACGGGCAAAACCAAATATGCTCTCATCGGTATTGTACATTGCCAACGCAACGCCATCACCCTTGAAATTAAATACCTCAAAAGATTGTTTTGTTCCATCTTCTCCTTCAAAAGAGATAGTCAATTTACCTTTCCCTTTGGTTACGAAGTCTGTTGCACGATATTGGTCACCAAAAGCGTGACGGCCAATACAGATAGGTGCTGTCCAGTTTGGCACCAAGCGGGGCACATTGCTACAAACGATTGGCTCACGGAATACAGTGCCATCCAAAATGTTACGGATAGTGCCATTAGGACTCTTCCACATTTGTTTCAACTTAAATTCTATTACCCTATCCTCATCGGGGGTGATGGTGGCACATTTGATACCCACACCATATTGTTTGATGGCATTTGCAGAATCAATAGTAACCTGATCATTGGTTTGGTCGCGGGACTCCATACCCAAATCGTAATACTTAATATCCAATTCAAGATATGGCAATATCAATTTGTCTTTGATAAACTTCCAGATAATCCGGGTCATTTCATCGCCATCCAATTCCACTACGGGGTTAGCTACTTTAATCTTTTGTGCCATGTTTAAATTATTTAATAGTTGATAAGGCTGCAAAAGTAGGGGGTTTGGTATTTTTGAGTTGTAAGAGCACTGTTTTGAAGCGAAATAATTGTAACATTTATGCTTAATTGTGAAATATGTTTAAAAAAACAGCCGAATTGTTTATTTAGAATTAACTTGTTGATAATTTTTTATATCTGTATGCAACTTAATTAATAACTCAGCACTCTTAGAGTGGACTAGATTCTGTTCCTGTGAGTTTCCGTTTAAAGAAAAATTATGAATGAACAAAATCTAACAACAGGTCGTTAATATGAAAAGTAATTATATTTCTAAAACGCTAGCGAATATTACGCTATTTACTATTCTCACTGCTACTTCACTAAATGCACAGCGTGTTCGCTACGTTAGTGCTACACCTCGTGGCAAACAAGATGGATCTTCATGGGCAAACGCTTCTTCAGATTTGCATAAAATGATTAACCTATCGTCCCAAAATGATCAGGTTTGGGTAAAAGGAAACTTTCAGAAACCTACAATTTATACTAAGGTTGTAGCAAAAGATAAGCAGTCGGGCGTGAAGGGGTATATAATGAAGATGTGTACTTATAGAGACGAAAACCCTACTTCCTATATTTTCATGGATCCGCAAAGACCAGTGAGAATACCTAAATATTCTTTTCAGGTTATGCATTCCAAATCCAAAAATAATCCTTCTTTGTATCTTGTTCTGCAGATAGTTTAGGAGTATATGAATCTGGAATCGGGAGGAAACAAAAAAGTTAGTGGGGTAAAATGCGATTAT
>JANYEU010000306.1 GCA_025362915.1 Chitinophagaceae bacterium
AAAGGAACCATGTTGTCTATCCCATTGCTACATGATTCTTATACGCTGGCTGAGTGGCCGCTTACGGTATCAAATGCAGACAGTGCCTCAGTACGTGCTATAGGAATTATACCATCTGTACCGGTATTTAGCAGTATGTTAAGTGCATCAACGCTACCAGCCACTCCAGCATTTTCTGCAAGTGGTGTGGCGTTTGCAAACAATTCCGCCGTTGGAAAATGGTCTGTAAATGCAACCCTGAACAGAAATTGTTATTATCAGTTTACAGTTGTGGCAGACTCTTCACACCAGATAAGGATTGATTCCTTGTTGCTGAACTCCTCTTTCTTGGGATCTGCAAATGGCACAATTGCGGTAGTTTATTCAACGTCTGGTTTCACAAATGATTCAACTGATATTGCCAGTGCCATAGGGGCTTCCGGTATTGGTTTGCCTGCCAGTAATTATGGCGCATTTATACATCCCGCTAAGTTGAGCAAAATAGCCGGTACCAATGATTCTACCATTCGTTTTATGCCAGACTCAAATATTATCATTAGTCCAAAAGATTCTCTTACCATTAGATTGTATTATGGTCTTGGCTCTACAAATACCCCTCGATTTGCATACCTAAAAAATGTAATTGTAAAAGGACATCCTACAGACATAACACTGCCCGTATCGCTCATAAACTTTAGTGCAAATTATAAGCAAGGCATTACTACATTAAGTTGGTCTACATCAAACGAAGTTGGTACAAGTGCCTTCTCGGTAGAAAAAAGTGCTGATGGTATTATTTTTTCTGCCCTTACATCTGTTCCATCCCATAACTCTACTGGTGTAAATAATTATAGCATTAGCGATAATGTTGCCCAGAAAGGAACTATTTATTATCGCTTGAAAATGATAGACAGGAGTGGTAAATATGTTTACAGTAAGGTGGTTAAAATAAACACGGATAATAAGGGTTCATTTATAGTGTATCCTAATCCGGTGAAAAACGAGTTGACGGTTGATTTTAACGGAACATCTGGCAATACACAGGCATCTATTTTATCATTAACAGGAAAAGAGTTGATAAGATTCCCATTGCAAAGCGGAATAACCAACAAGACCATAAGCGTGGCCTCATTAGCCAAAGGCGAATATCTATTGGTTATACAAGGCAAGCAAGGCGAATTGAACACTTTTAAATTTACCAAAGATTAATTTATAGTCGCGACTGATTAGCTTAAAACAGTTATTGGTTAATAAAAAATGTTCTACGACATAAATGAAAGTTTATGTCGTAGAACATTTTTTATTAAATTTCCAAAGAGGTCTAATATTTAGTCCTTAATATCGTCTTTTAAATGAGACCCCACAAACTTCATAAAACTCAATTCTTCTATCCATACAACTCCAAATGAATATCCTTTTTATCGTACCCCATACAAACCAGCTTATCCCTTGCCTCATCAACCATGTTTTTCCAACCACACAAAAAGAAGTTTGCAGGAGGTAGGCAATCTCCGGTCTTGCAATTGCTAATCAAAGTTTCATAAACTTTATGAACGTAGCCTGTGTGGCAACCTTCTGGCAAGTTCGTTTCTCTTGAATAGGTGGGGAAGAAGAAAAAGTTAGGTTCTTCCTGTTCCAAATGTTTTAATTCATCAAGATATAAGCTATCATCCATTGTGCGGCAACCAAAAATGATGTTGACTTTTTTATGGGGTATATTGTGTGAATGGATATAGTGAACCATCGAACGAAAAGGCGCAATGCCAGTACCGGTGCAAATAAAATACAAGTCTTTATCCAATGTTTCCGGTAAGGTAAACTTACCAATGGGCCCACGAAGCATTACCTCCATACCCACTTCGCCTTCCTTGAAAAGATAGCTTGTTCCCAATCCACCTTCTAGGCGCACGATAATCAGTTCTATAATGTTTGTGCCGTCTGGGGAGGAAGCAATAGAGTAACTCCGCCAACGCTTGTTCTTTTGTTCATGTATGGGAAGGTCGAGGGTTACAAACTGCCCCGGCTCAAAGTTGAACTGTTCCACCTCTGGTATTTCTATCCAAAACCGTTTGGTGTTGGGGGTTTCATCAACTATCCTAATCAATTTTCCTATCCGCCAAGGCTCCTGCATATCAATCGTTTCAGCTAAAGTAATATTTATTATTCGAAATGAAAGAAGTAATCTTTTTATCAGGATAATAATTGCCATTAAAGGGACTTTTGCCGCTGCTATCTCTAAAGGAGTCCTGCCAATATCCCAATTACCTTATAAGTAAACTATGGATGTTTATGTATCGGCTTGTCTTTGATGCGCTGTCTTTATTATATTGTTTTTGCAAACGTTTTCGCAGAAAAACGAGAATAATTAGGCAGCAATAGAATTGGTAATTCAATCACTGACAAAAACTTTGCTGGTATACCCTTTAAATATTTACTTTAATAAAACGTGCTCACAAAAACAATTATGAAAAAAACAATTACACAACCTGTTATCAAGAGGATGACAAAGATTACACTTGCCATTGCTGCAATGTGGCTGATGCCAAAAGTGGGTAATGCCCAAAAATATTATTACAATGGTAGCGGTACACCCGATTTAATTACCAGTTGGGTAGATAGTGTCGGAGTAAACCCTGTTTCTTTTTCTGCAAGCATCAAGGCTACCTTTATTTTTGGAAAGGCTAGTGGTTCTACAACGGTACACATTCTTAAATCCTTTACCATCGCCGCAAACGTGATTGATAGTATTAATTTGATTATTGATAGTAGTGCTATTTTTACCATTAGTGGTGCCAAGCTAACAGTGAGACCTAAAACTGATACTATCCATATCCTTAGTGGAGGAGAACTGGTGTACGACTCCAAATCAGCTCCCACACTTACGGGGAAACTGCATGTATATAATGGTGGCACACTTGCCCTAACCCGAAATATTGCTACCATTCCTGCTGCAATTTTTGATAGTACATCCAATCTTGTTATCGGAGATGGAACGGACAGCATTACAGCTTTGCCAAAGATGGTTTCAAAAGGCGTATATGGCAATGTTACCATCAATACCCCGGCGGTAACCTCTAGCTTTGGTGCAAAGTTGTTACCTAACACAGCAAGTACTTATACTGTTCTGGGAGACTTGAATATAGTTGCCGGAAGGGTGACCAATAGCAACCCATGGCCTAAAAAGGTGGTAAAAACATTGTCAATTGTAGGAAACCTTAATATTACCGGTGGTACTTACATTGTTTGTGATTCCAGTTCTTTCAATGATCAAACCAAGGTACAGGGCGATATTTCTGTTTCAGCTGGTGCTTTGTTTGCCACAAATAATTTTATAGATACCCTTATTGGTAAGGGTTCCATCTCTGTAGATGGCGATTTATTGCATACAGGCGGTTTGTTTGGCAACGCTTCCACTTCTAAAGTGGGTGGTCATATAAATTTCTCTACACCAGATACCGCTGGACAGGTTTTATCTTCTACAGGATTTAACAATGATGTTGCCGCCCCTTTGCGACTGGAAGTTTCTGGTGGTAATGAAGTTGAGGTTTCGAGTGATATAATTACAAACGATACCTTGATTCTTACATTGGGTTACTTTACCGTGACTGCTGGAAATACCCTCATACTTAACAAGGGTTCCATAGGATATAGTGACACCAGCTACATAATTACCGATGCTGCAGTAGATAGTGCAACAATGGGTAAGGCAAGATTTAATAATATCCCCAATAATACACTTTATACCATTCCAATTGGTAATGACAGTACCTATCAACCAATTTCGGTACAAACAGCCGATGACAGCACTTCTTTTACAGCTTATACCTACAATGGGGTTACAAAGAATGGAACCACCTTGGGCGGAGCAACACAGGATGTGTCTAACCAAGTATTTTCTACATGGCATATTGAAAGGAACGATGCTGGAAAAAGCCCTGTAACAACTGTATTTAATTGGGATTCTACGCAAGAAGGTTCTTCTTTTACTGGATTGGCTGACAAAGATATTGCCGTATATCAAAACAATGGCTCTGGAACACTTAAAGCAATTGCTACAACAGGATTTAATGCTACGGATTCGGCAGTGGTTGTTCTTACCACATTCGGAGACTTTGAAATTGGCAATATCAACGTCCCATTGGCACTGAAATTTGTAAATGTTGCAGCCGCCCTAAAGGGTCAATCTATCAATGTAAGTTGGAAAACAACCAGCGAACAGAACATGACTGGCTACACGGTAGAAAGATCTATCGATGGCATCAGGTTTACAGCCGTAGGTAATGTTTCTGCAAACAATAAGGCGGCCAACACCTACTCTTTATCTGATGCAAACTATGCAACCGGCGATAACTACTACCGTATAAAAGCCATTGATCAGCTGGGTAAGCTAACCTATAGTAGTGTTGTAAAAGTATCTGCCACAGCTACCATTGCAAAATCAATTGGTATCTATCCAAATCCGGTTGTAGGAAAAGTAATAAACATTGCATTAAATAATCAATCGGCAAATACTTATAGCATACAATTAGTAAGCGGCAACGGACAAATAGTTGCCAGCAAACAAATTAACCATGCTGGCGGAAGCAGTGTAAATAGTTTTGATGTTAGCAATGTAAGTGCTAAAGGAATCTATTTCTTGAAGATAACTTCTGCCGAAGGGCAAACGTCACAAACTGTCCTTATTAAATAATAGCATTTTGGTCTGAATAAAAGCTTTGTAAGTAAAGGCTGTCCCATTCATTTGAGACAGTCTTTGCTGTTTTAATAAATCTGGCGCTTGAGTATTAACCTCTATTCAATCAATGTTAAAATATTATCAATCAAGTAATAATACTTTTATATATTCGCCATAGTCAGTTGTAATGTTACAATAACCCTACTTTACATCCCCATTTAGTGTTTAATCAGTCAAAAAAATAATTCACCCCACATTCAAATTACAAATTATGAAACAACTCTCCGCTCTTTTTACCCTTTTCTCTTTGCTTGCAATAGATGTATCGGCACAAAAACAACCAGATCATGTTGTTATTCTCCTTTTAGAAAACCATTCTTACAAAGAGTTGCAGGACAGCACGGTGGCGCCCTATATAAATAGCCTGCTGATAGACCCCAATGCCGCATTGCTCACACAGTCTTTTGCGCTTACACACCCAAGCCAACCAAATTATATCATGTTGTTTTCTGGGGCTAACCAAGGTATCATCAATGATAACCTACCTACTACCTTTCCTTTTACAGCCCCCAATTTGGGAGCATCCCTCCTACAAAAAGGATTCACTTTTACCGGATATTCAGAAACCATGCCTTCTGTTGGTTACAATGGTGCCACTTCTGGGTCGTATGCCCGCAAGCACAACCCTTGGGTAAACTGGCAAGGCGCTGGTACCAACGGTATTCCAAGCACCATGAACCAACCGCTTACAGCTTTCCCAACAGATTATACCAAACTGCCTACCATGTCTTTCGTGATACCAAATTTGCAGAACGATATGCACTCTGGCACGATGGCGGCTGGCGATACATGGCTAAAAAATAACCTCGGTAAATACATAGATTGGTGCAAGGCAAATAATAGCCTTTTTATACTTACTGCCGATGAGGATGATAAAACGCAAAGCAACCAAGTAATGACCGTGATAATTGGTCAGGATGTAAATGGCGGCTCTTATGCACAGCCAATAACACACTACAGTGTTTTGCGTACACTGGAAGATTTTTATGGCTTGCCTTACGCAGGAAAGAGTGCCGATTCTACGGACATTCTTGGCATGTGGAAAACTACCTTACCTATAAAACTGGCTGATGTTTCTGCATACAATAAAGCTGGTAAAAACATAGTGGAGTGGATGAGTGCCACCGAAGTTGGTGCTGCCTATTTTGAGGTTCAAAGCAGTTCAAACGGAAATTATTTTTCTACTATTGCAGCTATAGCTGCTAAGGGAAGTAATGGAAAATATAGTTTTACGGATAATACAACAACTGCATCAACCACTTATTACCGTTTGAAAATGGTGGATAAAACGGGTAGTTATACTTTCTCTAAAATAGTAACGGTGGTATCTGCAAAGGGCAACGCACTTTCTGTTTTCCCCAACCCTGCAAGCGGGCAGCTAACCGTGCGGTTAAATGCAACTACCGCTGGTGCAGCCACCTTGCAAATAATAGATATGCTGGGCAGGATAGCCTACCAACAAAAAGTAACTTTTACAGCCGGAACAAATAGTATTTCTGTGCTGGTAACCACGCTTGCAAAAGGCAATTACACTGTTGCCATAAAAGGGCAAACGGTTCAGCAAGCACAGTTTATCAAGCAATAATCTTGAACTGAATTACTTTTCTAGGTCTATGGTTTAAAGTAGGTAAATTGTAGAATGCCTACTTATTATCAAGTTTTACTTTCGTCTAAAAAAAATAGAACAATACAAACTCCAACCCCGTCAGGTCTCGAAGACCTGACGGGGTTTTGCTATTAAAATTCTCCCACAAGCATTTTTTTCCATTATCCATCAGAATAAGTGTAATATTGCCAGTAAGTAAAACGGTTCAGGCGGTATTGGTAAGAATTTTCTTCATGGGTTTACATAAACCCTCTACAATCTCTCACAAATGAATACGTTAAAAACGCCTATCAGCCACAGTCCCTCTTTGCCTATTCCCTCCTTCCCTTATTCCCTCATTAGTAACCTATCTAAAAATGATTTTTTCGGCTGCCCAATCGTTGTGCAGCTGAAAAAAGATGGTTGATAGAGTTTGGGAGATAATATTTCTCCTCCTAAAGCAATTAGTCCGACGCCTAAAGCAATTAGTCCGATGCCTAAAGCAATTAGTCCGACGCCTAAAGCAATTGGTCCGACGCCTAAAGCAATTAGTCCGATGCCTAAAGCAATTAGTCCGACGCCTAAAGCAATTAGTCCGATGCCTAAAACAATTAGTCCGATGCCTAATGCAATTAGGCCGATGCCTAATGCAATTAGGCCGATGCCTAAAGCAATTAGGCCAATGCCTAAATCATTAGTCCGACGCTTAGAAGTCGTAATACAACGATTTAATATTTTATCAGTCAATTTTTTTAATTTATTCAAAAAAAATATAGTATGCCAACAGGATTTATCAAACAAAATATAGAAGAATTTCATAGTCAAAAAGTAACTTTCGATTCTAAAATAGAAGGGTATAAAGCTAAACTAGGTATTTTGGACGATGATATTGCCGCTCAGGCAAAGGATACCGCCTATTTGGGATGGGCAATAACTGAAAAAGATGTATTTGTAAAAAATGGTCATAGCTGGGTGAAGTTTGGCGAAGAATTGTATCATGGTGCAGATACTGGTGTAGCGGCTACTCCGCCTGGCACACCTACCATAGTGGTGGCACCGGCAGTAGTAAATCCTGATATGAAGGGCAGGTTTGCCGACATAGCGGCGGCTTGCAAAAGAAGCCCCAATTATACCATAGTTATTGGTACGGATTTGGGAATTGAAGCTGTAATAACCCCTTTTGTACCGCATGATGGTAAGCCGGTAGTTACCGTAACATTACATGTAGGACATCCATTTTTTAAATATCCAAAGGGTAAATATGATGCCGCACAGATTTATAAAGATAGTCATGACGGAAAGGGATTAATAAAATTTGATAAAGCAGTAAATGCTACTTATACAGACAACTCGGAACTACCACCGGCAGGAACGGCCGTAATATGGGATTATGTATTTATTCTACTGTACAAAGGCGTAGAAGTAGGAACCGCCAGCGATGTGGTAAGCATTACGGTGAAGGGAATGTAAGATAGTGAAAGTAGTCGGGAGTTGAAAGTTATGGTCGTTCCCTACTTGCGATTTTCGTTCCTCACAATTAACGAAAAAAAGAGGTCAAAAAAGTTTCCGGTTAATTCCTGATAACTTTTTTGGCCTCTTTTGTTTTGCTATCAACTTACGAATTACAATTTCTACCCTTTTTTATTACCCAACTTGGAAAACGAACTACCGAATTTCGAAAAAAATACTCGCAAAAAAGGGGCAATCATTTAAAAATTTATCGTAAACAAAGGTAGAAACCAAAAATAAATGGGAAAATGATAACGTGTTCAGGATAGGGCAGGATGGTAGTGGTTTCTTAGTAAGATAACTTTACTGCTTAAAGTACTTTTAATTCTTGTTAAAATTGTTTTACAAGAAAGGAGGGTACAAAATAAATGATTGCACCATGAAAAAATATTTAAGTTTCTTCTCGACGACTGGGAATACTATTAATCCCACCAATTTTACA
>JANYEU010000447.1 GCA_025362915.1 Chitinophagaceae bacterium
TTTCGTCTCGGCGTTTTCCAATGGGTTATGACTGATACCTTCAAAGCAGCGTACAAACAACATCATAATCGGCGACACGGCGGAGATAGGCACTCCATCATGACCGGCACCACTCACCAATTGAATAACCCGATGCCCACTCTTACTGATAGATTCTTGTAAGGTATTGGTTAATGCCTCATCGCAAAGGGTAGGTGTTGTTTGTTGTACCAGATTCCAGTTTACCTGCACCTTTCGTTTCTCAGCCGCAGAATAACAGATAGCTTTTATGCTATCATAAGCAGAGCCTAATGCTTCTACATCTGCACTGCGAAGGTCTAGACTACAGACAACCTTACCCGGAATAACATTACTGGCAGATTGAATAACTTCCAGTTTACCAGTGGTAGCCACAATCTTATCCTTGTGCTGCAAGGCATATCTCTCTGTCTCTACAATAAATTCTGCTGCCGTTGCCAATGCATCTTGACGCATATCCATCGGCACCGTTCCTGCATGACCCGCCACACCAGTAAAGGTAATTTCCGCCCTCCGCTGACCCGCAATCGCTGTTACCACCGCCACAGGAATATTCTTTTCGTACAGCACAGGACCTTGTTCAATATGTATTTCGAAATAGCCCAACCAATCAATTATTTTGTCTTCGTCTAATAGATTGTAGTTGCCGCCCACTTCAGTTATCACTTCTTTTAAGGCGATACCTTTTGCATCTTTTCTTTCTAGTGTAGCCGTATCAAACGAACCGGCCACTACCTTACTGCCTAAATAAGTGGTATGAAAGCGAACGCCTTCCTCATCGCTGAATGCAATTAATTCAATATGAAAAGGAAGTTTTGTTTTTGATTTAATAAGATTATCTATTAAATCCAACCCCATCAATACCCCCAAAGGACCATCAAATTTACCAGCATTCACAACCGTATCTATATGCGATCCTATTACAAATGTTTTTGCATTTGGGTTATCGCTCAATAGTTTTCCGCGTACATTACCTATATTATCAATGCTTGTCTGCAATCCTGCTTCAAGCATCCAATCGAATACTATTTTGCTTCCTTCCAAAAATGGTTTAGTACCAAACGTGCGTGTAATGCAACCTTGTTCTTCGGTTATGGAAGCCAGTTCTTCTATTCTTTGTACAACCTTTTCTGCCCTTTTAAGGTAATTATCCATATTCTCTATATAAATCTAAAATCCTTTAGTTCTGCTTAATCAATCATGAAATCATTCCAATCATTGAATCATAATTCTGCCCTTGTTCAACTGCGTAAATGTACCGTTATCATACACTTTCTCTCCAGATAAATAGGTTTGCTCAACAATACCATACAATGTTTCATTTAGATAGGGTGTTGTTTTGTGCTTGTGGTGAAGCATGTTTTCCGTTACCACAAAAGGACTTTCAGTATCAACCACAATCAAATCTGCATCATAGCCAATGGCAATCTTCCCTTTAGTGGTTGATTTGCCAATCAGTTTTGCAGGGTTCTCACACAACCACTTGGCTATATAATCAAAACTGAATCCTTTTTCTCTTGCCTTAGTCCACAACACAGGCAATGCCAATTGAAGTGAAGCAATACCGCCCCAAGCCTTCATGAAGTTACCGCTTTCTAATTCTTTTAGAGTGGGGGTAGAAGGGGAGTGGTCTGTCGCCACCAAATCAATAACCCCTTCTTTCAATGCCTGCCAAAGCTGGTCATTATTTTCTTTTTTCCTGATAGGCGGCGCACATTTAAACTGTGTTTGCCCATCTTTTATATCTTCTGCATTAAAATATAAGTAGTGTTGCGCTGATTCTACCGTAATAGGCAATCCCTTTTCTTTCGCTTTTATTAGTTGTTCAATAGAATTTGCAGACGATAAATGAACGATATGAATCCGACAATTAAACTCTTCACATAATCGAATCATCATGGCAATGGCAACATCTTCCCACTCTTTCGGACGGGAGGAAAGATAGTTTTGATAAGAACGGTTATCGCCAGTAGCACGCAATTCATCATCAGTCAATTCACAATGAACTAGCAATGGTAAGTTATGCTTTGCAATGATGGGCATTGCCTTACGCAAATCTTCCTCAGTGGCATTGGGGAAATCGTCAATACCCGAATGGGTTAAAAAAGCCTTAAAACCAAGTATTCCTTTAGCTATCAATCCTTCAATTTCATTAGTATTTCCCGGAATTATTCCTCCCCAAAAGCCAACATTTGTGTGTAGTTTACCCTTTGTAGCAGCCAACTTTTCTTCAAAAGCAGCCACTGTTGTTGTAACGGGTGCAGAGTTTAGCGGCATATCAACCAATGTAGTCAATCCCCCTGCAATGGCAGCTTTTGTTGCCGTATCAAATCCTTCCCAATCTGTTCTACCGGGTTCGTTGATGTGAATGTGTGGGTCTATCACACCCGGCATCAAAACCTTATTACCCATCTTTATTAATTCATATCCATGATTGGGTGGAAGACTGGTTACAATATCCTTGATAATGCCATCTTCTACCAAGACAAATGCTTCTGTTGTACCCTGTGGCAAGATTACCCGTTTACTATGTATCGCTATCAAAAGAGAATATTTTTATTATTATTGCTACAAATATTGTAAAATAAAAAGAATTAACTGGTATATTTTTTAAATTATTCAATTCTTTATTGAGCTTAGTGAATGTGAAATAGTTTTTTTCCCTACATTCACTTTCTATATGCTGAGATTTATTGCAGCGGATGTTTAACCACAAGGAACAGAAAGGTTTTACACAAAGAACACAAGGATTATGTGTTATTGTTCCTATGTAAGGATTTTAAATTGTATTTAGATTCCTTGTGTCCCTTGTGTTTTTTCTTTGTTTTCTTTGTGATAAATCTTAAAACTAATTTATAATACAATTAACTATGCATTTAACACCGAGAGAAACGGAAAAATTATTGATATTCCTTGCAGGAGAATTGGCCGAAAAGCGAAAGGCAAGGGGATTGAAACTGAATTATCCTGAGTCGATAGCCCTTATCAGCAGTCGTTTGCAGGAAGCCGCACGCGATGGCAAATCTGTTGCGCAATTGATGCAATATGGCACAATCATCCTCACCAGAAACGATGTGATGGAAGGCATTGCAGAAATGATTCACGAAATACAGATAGAAGCAACCTTTCCCGATGGTACTAAGTTGGTAACCGTACACGATCCCATAAGGTAAATAATGATTAAATGATTTGAATCAAAACAATGATTAATAACCATATTTGTTTTCATTTTTCAAATCATTATTTTCATTCAAATCATTTAATCACAATTAAAAATAACAAACAATGGTTCCTGGAGAATATATTTTGGCAAAAGGCGATATAAAATGCAATGTTGGTAGAAAAACGGTTGCAATGGCAGTGGTTAATACCGGTGATCGCCCTGTGCAGATTGGGTCTCACTTTCATTTCTTTGAAGTGAACAGACAGGTAAAGTTTGAAAGGGAAAAGGCTTATGGTATGCGATTGAATATTGCTGCGGGAACCGCCGTTCGCTTTGAACCCGGCGAAGAAAAAGAAGTGGAGTTGGTGGAGTTTGGCGGCAATAAAAAGATTGTAGGCTTCAATAACTTAGTGGGTGGAAGTATTGACGATGAAGCTATTAAGGCAAAGGCCATCGAAGCCATTTTAAATTTTAAATAACTGCCACGAATCACACGAATTTACACTAATAAAATATTGGTGAAAATTTGTGCTATTAGTGGCTAAATAAACAGCAACATGAACATCAATCGGATAAAATACGCGAACATGTACGGCCCTACAACGGGCGATAAGGTTCGTTTGGGCGATACGGAATTATTTATAGAAATAGAAAAAGACTATACTGTTTATGGCGATGAAGCCAAGTTTGGCGGCGGCAAAACCATTCGCGATGGTATGGCGCAATCGGCAACGGCTACCCGTAAGGAAGGCGTGTTGGATTTTGTGATTACCAGCGTAATGATTATCGATCATTGGGGAATTGTAAAGGCGGATATTGGTATTAAGGACGGAAAAATTGTAGGCATTGGCAAGGCTGGCAATCCAGATACGATGGAAGGCATTACGCCAAATATGGTCATCGGTGCATCCACAGAAGTGCATGGTGGCGCGGGTTTGATAGCTACGGCTGGCGGCATTGATACACATATCCATTTCATTTGTCCCCAACAAATTGAACATGCTTTGTTCAGTGGCATCACTACTATGATTGGTGGCGGAACAGGCCCTGCCGATGGCACCAATGCAACCACCGTTACGCCTGGCGCATGGAATATCCAGAAGATGTTGGAGGCGGCAGAGGCTTTTCCTATGAACCTTGGTTTCTTTGGCAAGGGCAATTGTGCCAGTCTGGATCCATTGGAAGAACAGATAGAAGCAGGGGCTTTGGGATTGAAAATACATGAAGATTGGGGTAGTACAACCGCCGTTATTGATGCGTCGTTAAAGATGGCGGACAAGCACGATATACAGATTGCCATACACACCGATACCCTAAATGAGGGCGGCTTTTTAGAGGATACCATCAACGCCATCAATGGTCGCGTTATCCATACTTTCCATACGGAAGGTGCCGGTGGTGGTCATGCGCCAGACATTATCAAGGCGGCAATGTATCCAAATGTGTTGCCTTCGTCCACCAATCCCACGCGTCCTTACACGGTAAATACCATTGATGAACACTTGGATATGTTGATGGTTTGTCACCATTTGGATAAGTCTGTTCCCGAAGATGTGTCTTTTGCCGATTCCCGCATCCGTCCAGAAACCATAGCCGCAGAAGACATCTTGCACGATATGGGCGTATTCAGCATGATGAGTAGCGATTCCCAAGCAATGGGACGTGTGAGTGAGGTTATTACCCGCACCTGGCAAACGGCGCACAAGATGAAGGTGCAAAGAGGAGGACTAGAACAGGATGCACAGAATGAAAACGATAATTTCCGAGTGAAAAGATTTATTTCCAAATACACCATCAACCCAGCCATTACGCACGGCATTTCAGAATATGTAGGCTCGTTGGAAAGTGGCAAGATGGCCGACCTTGTGTTATGGAAACCCTCCATGTTTGGTGTAAAACCCGAGATTATCATTAAGGGCGGGATGATTATAGCCGCACGTATGGGTGATCCCAATGCGTCCATTCCTACGCCGCAGCCTGTTATGTATCGCAATATGTTCGGGGCTTTTGGTAAGGCATTGCATAAAACCTGTGCCACATTCGTTTCAAAACTTTCTTTGGAAAAGAATATTGTGCAGCAATATGGTTTGCAGAAAATTGTATTGCCCGTAAAGAACTGTCGCAATATCTCTAAAAAAGACTTGATACACAATGATGCAACTCCGCAGATAGATGTTAACCCCGAAAACTATGAAGTAAAGGTGGATGGCGTAGTTATTACTTGCGAACCATTGGCAGTATTACCACTGGCGCAACGGTATTTCTTGTTTTAGATTGAGATAGGATAGTTTCTCCATTAATCTTTTGAAAATATCAATCATAAATTAATTCAATTCATGCATATTTTGCCGCAACCTAGATGGGTTTACGTTCATTCATGCATAACGCACAGAAACTATCATGAATTAAGGCTATTTCATGTATAATGCACAGAAACTATCATGGATTAACGTTCATTCATGTAAAGCGCACAGAAACTATCATGATTGACTGCCATTTTATACAAAATGCACAGCAGTTAACATGGATGACTGCCATTTCATGTAAAGCGCACAGAAACTAACATGAAAGAGCGTTAATCCATACAAGCCGCAGTAGATTGTACATGAAATGAAAGTATTTAGTATTAGTACAATCCACATAAGTAACAATTAATACTATTTGCTGGCAATATGCCTGAGTTATTGGTGATTTGCTATTGAATGGTAATGATATTTATGGGCGATAAAGTGATTTGTTTGATTGAATAGAAAGTTCGCTGTACTATTCTCTCTTGTTTATTTTTCTTAATAAACAATTATAAAAGTAGAAGCCCTGTATTTGGATAAGGTAATAAGTACTTAAATTTTCTAATCATCGTTGTTGGTCAAGAAGAAACAACGGTGATGGGAGACTAACACAAAAAATATGAAACAATATTTTGCTTTCGCCTTCACAATCTTGTTAGTACTTTGCTCTTGCAAAAAGACAGACACACATTCCCCGTCTAGCAACGAGAGCATAAAAATAGGGATGTCTGAAATCTTAGATAGCAAGTCAAGAACATTAGTACTTAAGTGCTATACAGATAAAATATGTCCTTGCACTGGTTACCATATTGAATCAAATTATGTGTTGACAATGCATAAGCAATACCTTTATTTAAACCTAATGGAATTAACTTGTTTATATATCTTTGTAGAGAAACGTAGAAATTATGTATAGAGAAATTATTTTTCCGAGTGAACAGCAGCCTGTTTACAAGTTCCCAAAGGAAACGTATGGTAAGAAGGTGGAAATTATTGTAGAAGATGATTTTATTGGAAATGATAAACCTATAAAGGAGCTTTTAAAAGATTTTACATTTAACTCTGGCGGCTACAAATTTAATAGGGACGAGGCGAATGATTATGAATAACAAGATAGCAATAGATACCAATATACTAATTTATGCCCTCGATGTCATATTCCCTATAAAAAAGCAATTATCTGAAACCCTTATTGACAGTCTGCCTACAATAAGTTCCCAAAAATATAAGCGAATTTGCAAACGTATGTCTGCGTAAATTTAAGTTTGATAAGGCGGTAACACTACATATTATAAACAGGATACTAAAAAAGTGTGTACTACAAAACTGTACTAATTCCACTTATATACTAGCCGAAAAGCTGATGAAACAATACCAGTTTCAACTGTTTGATGCAATCATAGTGGCATCAGCATTAGAGTCTGGTTGCAATACATTATACACAGAAGATTTACAGCATGGACAATTGATAGAGGGGCAACTTAGAATAAGTAATCCCTTTTTATAGCTATACTTGCCTTTTATTTAGTCATGAATAGACTATATTTGAGATTCACACATTCATTATTAATGCTTATTCAACAGAAACTAGGAAATATTAATACTACTCCACCCAATAAAAATATAGATTGGCTCTCATTGGAATGGTACGAGGCGAATAAGCGGATCTTGAGTAAAAGAACAGAGGCGGGCAAGGACATTTCTTTACGCTTCCTGAACGAGAACCCTAATCTTACACAAGGGGATATTCTTTTTGAAGATGAAACTTCAATTGTTGTTGTAGCTATCCAGCCCTGCGATTGTATTGTTGTAAAGCCGACCAATATGTTCGAAATGGCTTCTGTTTGTTATGAAATAGGCAATAAACATTTGCCATTATTCTTTGAAGATGATGGGGTATTGGTTCCTTTTGAGCAACCATTATTCAAATTACTGACTGCACAAGGATATTTGGTTATCAATGAGAAACGAAAATTATTGCAGCCCCTAAAAACAACCGTTGCACCACATGGAGGCGGTAGTGAAACCTTATTTTCTAAGATTATGAAACTGACAGGTAATGAATAATGCATTGCTTAGTTTGTTGCAATTGTCGGATCCTACCTTGCCGATAGGAGGGTTCTCCCATTCGGCTGGATTGGAAACTTATGTGCAACAAAATATAGTTAAAGACGCTGCTACGGCAAAGGAATTTGTGACAGAAATGCTAACGCAAAACTTACAATATACGGATGCGGCTTTTGTTTCTTTGGCTTATGATGCAGCAAAAGCAAACGACTTTGAATTGCTTTTAGCCTTGGATAATGAATGTACAGCCGTGAAGTTGCCCATGGAAATGCGGCAGGCGAGCCAGAAACTCGGACTACGATTGATGAAAATATTTCAACCATTGTGCAAACATGAATTGGCAGATAGATACATGGCTGCCATAAAAAAGCAAGCGGCAGATGGGCATTATTGCATTGCATTCGGGTTATATTCGCTTGCTTTTGGGATTGATAAAAGAGAGGCATTAACGGGCTTTTATTTTAATGCGGCGGTTGGTTTTGTAACTAATAGCGTTAAACTAATTCCTCTTGGGCAGCAGGATGGGCAGCAGATATTGTTTTCATTGCACTTATTGATAACAGAACTGGTGGATAATACGATGCAACCCGATAAAAACCTGATAGGTTTGTGCTGTACAGGATTTGATATTAGGAGTATGCAGCATGAACAACTATATTCCAGGCTGTATATGTCATAACTAAGTCGTAAGTTTTAGATAATAGGTTTTTAGCTTTTGGCTAGGTTCTTTAAGATTCAAGGGTTTTATTTGCCCCTTTAGGGGTTGGGGTTCATTCAAATCATTTAATCATAATTCAAATCATAGTTAATAGATGGCGGGTAGAAAGTATATAAAGATTGGCGTTGCAGGACCGGTGGGTTCGGGAAAGACAGCGCTGATAGAAAGGTTAAGTAGAAGGTTGGCGGGGGAGTATAGTATTGGGGTGATTACCAATGATATTTATACAAAGGAAGATGCAGAGTTTTTAACGCAGAATAGCCTGCTTCCTGCCGATAGGATTATTGGTGTGGAAACAGGCGGTTGTCCCCATACGGCAATAAGGGAAGATGCAAGCATGAATCTGGAAGCTGTTGAGGAAATGGCTAATCGTTTTGCAGATATACAAATCATTTTTATAGAGAGTGGGGGAGATAATTTATCGGCAACATTTAGTCCCGATTTAGCAGACCTTACCATCTTCGTTATTGATGTGGCAGAAGGAGATAAAATTCCTCGCAAAGGCGGTCCCGGCATTACACGAAGTGATCTTTTGGTGATTAATAAGATAGATTTAGCCCCTTATGTACACGCAGATTTGGACATAATGGAACGTGATGCCAGATTGATGCGTAAGGGCAGCCCATTTATCTTTACAAACCTGATGAGCCTTCAAGGCTTGGAAGAGGTGATTGGATGGATAAAGAAATATGCTTTGTTGGAAGCTGTGGAAGAGCCGAAATTGTGGCGATGATTGCGAAGCTGTACATAACCACCGCCCTTCGTGATGGCATTACTTATTTTAAGGAAAGCTATTTTACGCCGCCCTTTAAGGTTGCCAATATAACAGAGGATAAAAAGGCAAATAAACTTGATTTGATGCTGATGTGTTCCTCGCCGGGCATATTGGATGAGGATATTTATGAAATGAAGATAGAGCTGGCAGAGGAGTGTTTCCTTCAACTGCATACACAATCGTATCAGCGGCTATTTACCATGAAAAAGGGGGCATCGCAAAGTATGAATGTTCATTTGCAGCCCAATGCTTCCTTTATTTATCTGCCCCATCCTGCAGTGCCGCACGAAGATTCTATTTTTAATGCTATCAATAAGATTTATCTAAGTGATGGTTGTACATTGGTTTGGGGGGAAGTATTAACCTGCGGTAGAAAGCTGAATGGGGAGGTTTTTAAGTTTACTAAATACCATAACATAACAGAAATATATCTAAATAATAGATTGATAATAAAAGAAAATCTATTAATGCAGCCTGCATCCATAAATGTAAAAGCTATTGGTCAACTGGAAGGCTTTACACATCAAGCCACATTGATTTATCTACATAAAACTGTCGATGCAAAGGAATTAAACAAGATAATCAGCAACTTTCTTTCCACTCAAACAGGAATTGTTTTTGGTATATCCACCCCACAAAAGAATGGTTTGATCATACGTTTATTAGGGCAAAAGGGAGAGCAGTTATACAATTGTCTTAAAGCTATTACCACACAATTACCAATCAGTAAACCAGTAGCATATGCAATCTGAGATGGGAATATTGCTGGCAGCGGCAGTAACCGTTGGATGCTTGCACACTGCTGCAGGCCCCGATCATTATCTGCCCTTCATTGCCCTGTCAAGGTCTCGTGGATGGAGCTTTGCCAAAACCTTGCTCTGGACAATCATCTGTGGCTGCGGTCATGTATGGAGTTCTGTATTGCTAGGTTTGGGTGGGGCGGCAGTGGGTTGGTCATTAACTAAAGTAAAAGGGCTGGAAAACTTGAGGGGCGGTATTGCAGGCTGGGCATTGCTTGGTTTTGGGATTATCTATGGCATCTGGGGTTTGTATCGTGCCTATAAAAATAGACCACACAAGCATTTCGACTTGTATGAAGATGGCAATATCTATGTATACGAACACAAACACGGCGCAGCCATCAGGCAGGAAGAAAGGCATAAGGTAACGCCTTGGGTAATGTTCATCATCTTTTTTTTAGGCCCTTGCGAACCAATGATACCACTTCTTTTTTACCCTGCTGCCAAGAGTTCGTGGTATGGGATGGCATTATTGATTATCGTTTATACGTTTGTAACCCTAGCCATTATGATAATGATGGTAATTCTCGGCTACTACGGTCTAGCATTTATCAAAACAGAAAAACTGGAACGATATGCACATGCACTAGGTGGATTAACCCTTTTTATTTGTGGAACTGGCATGGTGTTTCTAGGATGGTAAGTGATGTTTTACGATCTCCCCCTTATCTTTATCCGATAATTCTACAAAGGGACGATTTGGCAAAGAGATTGCTTTTGGTTATTACAGCCAGTCATTCTAAAAAAGAAGTTTTGAAGATACGATACAATAGTTGTTTAATGAAGTATATCCTGACCATTTCCTTGTTATTTCTTGCTGCCCTCACTTTTTCTCAGCCAACTTTCATAGATAGCTTATCAATTAGATATAATCAAACCAAGGTTGATACTGCCAAAATAGATTTTATACTTTTTGCTTCCGATTATCTGCGGGATACAAAACCAGAGGCGGCTATTTCTTTTGGTAAGGCAGCATTAAAAATTGCCCAGAAAATACAAGATAGTAAAAGGGAAATGCTATTGTTAGACCTGATTGGTCAAGGATATGATCAAGTTGGAGACATTGCCAATTCGATTTCTTTTTTTAATGCGAGTTTTAAAATTGCCACTGAAATACATGATTTAAAAGCTATTGCAGCCATAAACCTTAATCTGGGCGCTTGCTACACCGATATTGGTAACGGTAGGCTAGGGGCTGATTATTACAAGAGTGCTGCGGATGGTTTTGCCAAACTCAACGATAATATTGGGCTATGCAAGAGTGAAGTGTATTTATCTGATGCGCTTTTTAAAGCCAAGGATCCAGACAAGGCACTTTATTATTTAGAAAAGGTGAAGCCGCTTAGTTTACAGCTCAATGGTTACTTGCTACATTATGTCTACACAAACTTTGCAGAGTGTTATTTCATGAAAAATGAATTTCAATTAGCAAAGAATTATGTGTTGCAGGCAATGGTTATCTCCCAAAAGCTAAATGATTTGTATGCTCTTTCGGCTGATAATTTGGTATTGGCTAAAGTATATCTGGCTTTGGATGATCTAGCAAAAGCTGAAATATTTGTAAAGAAAGGATTGGAGATTGCCGAGCAAACAAAGATTAGGGAGAATTTAATAGATGCGTACAACCTTTACAGTAAAATATATGAAAAGCAGGGTAAATATGCCGATGCCTTGAAATTTAAAACACGTTACATTGTAACAAAAGATAGTTTAGAATTTACCCTCAACGATTATATACTTCATGCTTATGAGAATGAGAAAAAGGATGGAGAGGTGGCGGTGATGAAAGCCGGAGAGATACGGAAAGATGCAGAATTGAAGCGCCAGCATTTTATAATAGCTGTTGGATTCTGTGCTTTTCTATTGCTTCTCTGTATTGCTGGATACATCTATTACTCGCGAAATACTTTACGCATCGCACATCTGGAAACCGAACGTGCTTATCAGGAAGTAAATAGAACACACGCAGAAATTATTGGGCAAAACGAGGCATTAATAAAAAACAATGTGCAAATAAGCCGACAATCGGAAGATATAAAAAAGCTTAGTAACCTAAAAGACCGTTTGTTCTCCATTATTTCTCATGATTTACGTGGACCATTTAGGAACTTGCAAACCGTTTTGAATCTTTTATTAGAGGGAACCCTATCGCAAGATAAGTTTCAAACCATTATTCCCCAGCTTGTAAAAGGTGTAAGTTCTTCTTCCGATTTGGTGGAGAATCTGTTACATTGGTCAAAGTCGCAGCTTACTGGCGCAATGGTGGTTGGTATTGATTTGAATATATACGGGTTGGTACAAAACCAGTTGAGCCTCTTCGAAAAACAGGCGGCAGATAAACAATTAGAATTGAGGAACGAAACATCCCTAAATACCATTGTATATGCCGATAAGGATATGATAGACCTTGTACTACGTAATTTGGTAGCCAATGCCATTAAGTTTTGCCATCCAAAAGGTCGTATAATCATCTCTTCAAAACAAATTGAAAATCATATAGAAATCAGTGTTACAGACCAGGGGATAGGTATTTCACCAGAAAACATTCATAAGGTGTTTCAGGAAGAAGAACGGTTCACCACTAGGGGAACGGGTAATGAAGCGGGCACTGGCTTGGGACTTCTGCTTTGTAAAGACTTTGTAGAAAAGAACAATGGCATAATTGGGGTAGAAAGTAAGTTGAACGAAGGTTCTAGGTTTTGGTTTACGCTACCTAAGGGTAGCGGAGTGGTAGCACTTTAGTACCCCAATTAATTCAATATTCTTTTATTGGCTACCACACACACAAACAGCAATTCCCAAAAAAACATGTTACGAGTGTTGTATCAACAGCTAATCTCCTTCTCTACCCATTCACTGCATTACGGTATCACTAAACATTAAAAAACAGGGTGAAAATAGTGGATTAACCCACCTCCTAACAAAACTCCTAAGAGGGTAGGAGGTGGGCTCATTAATAATGTATTGTAAAGCAATGTGCCTAATACATGTGAGATTTTTGGAGAATTTGTTTAGTAGACACTTATGATTTGCAAATCCAAATGCTCACTGAACCAGGCGTAACATGAAATTCTCCCCATCCCTCTTCATTAATGATAACTTCTGCAGAATGCTTTTCTAGAAAGTCTATAAATACCTTGCCAGCAAACTTTTTGCCTATCTCCATGTTCTTAAATCCTTCATCGCCATTTGTAAGTAATACGGCACAACCAGAATCAGGATTCTCATCAAGGCCTTCCCTTGTCCAACCGATGCAGTTGGGATGATCAAAATAATCGCGCTGCATTCCATAAGCATATTTGGTTCTTGCAATAATAAGCTTTTCTAAATTTTCGCAAGTATCAAGGAAAATCTCATAGTCCAATCCATCGTTGCCTTTGCCCCAATAATGCGCCCCATACAAATCTGGATAAAAAATACAGGGATAACCGCCTTCCCTTAATAAGATAAGCGAATAAGCCAACGGTTTGAACCATTTTTCTACGGGGGCTTGCAAGGCCTGCAAGGGTTGTGTATCGTGATTGTCTACCACCGTTACAGCAAGCAATGGCTTTACCGAAACCAACGTATTATCAAAAATGGTGGTAAGATTATAGTCTTTACCAGAATTTGAGGCGTTATAAAAATTGAGGTGAAGTGAGGCATCAAACAAAGACATCTTGCCTTCTGTGGCATCTATATATGCCAATAACAGGGGTAACTCGCCGGGAGTCCAATACTCCCCTACGGCAAACAAATCAGGCTTGATGTTCCTCATGTGATATAGCCATTCTGAATAGAATTTTGGGGAAATATGTTTTACTGCATCAAGCCTCACACCATCAAAATGAACTTCATTCAAATACCATTCGCCCCATTTCTTCAGCTCGTCCCGTAAAGCAGGGTTTCTAAAGTCTATATCATTATACATAAGGTAATCGTAATTGCCCTTTTCGTTATCAATAACATTGTCCCAATCATTGCCATAGTCATTCAATATACTAAAAATGGCTGTCTCGTTTAAATTTGCAGCATAATCAACCCCAGAGAAACACCTAAAATCCCATATAAAGTTGGAATACTTTTCTTTCCTTCCCGGAAAAACAAATTTGGTATATGCTTCAATATCAAAAGGCTCGCTGGTAAACTTATTTCTGTCTTCGGTATCTACACGCATAACTTTTATAAGTTCTTTTTCATCACCTCCGGCTTTATGGTTCAATACAATATCCGCATATACAAGAATCCCTCTTTCATGTAGTTTTTCAATAGCGTTTATGTATTGTTCCTTTGTCCCCCACTTGGTTCTTACAGAACTTTTCTGGTCAAACTCGCCCAAATCATAAATATCATAAGCATCATATCCATTAGATAAGCCACCACCAGAAGCTTTATATGCAGGCGGAAGCCATAGGGCATTTATACCAAGTGAAGAAAGCTTTTCTGCCTGTTCAGCAGCTTCTTCCCATAACATTCCGTTGTCTTCATTGTACCAGTGAAAAAACTGCATCATTGTTCCATTGATCATAAACTTTCTTTTTTAAATGAAATATTAAAAAAAACAAGAATACCATTTGCATAAATCAAACCAATTTATGACTAAGAAAAAATAAATTTTAGAAAAGAAAAAATTGGCTTGAAATGGGGCGAATAAAAAAGGGTTTCAATTTCTTGAAACCCTTACTGGCATTGTGTGGGAGTTGACGGGTTCGAATCGACGACCCTCTGCTTGTAAGTCCGAGTTCATACCATACCCTTGTTTTCTAATGCCCTCTTTTACTAAAATAAATACCTATTTATAAGCGGGATTATTCTTTTATCTTCTTTTATTACTACTTTGTTTAGTTTTTATTCGTATCTTTATGGTCGCATTTGTGGTCGCAATGCTTAATACAAAAAGGGATGTCAGAGCAAAAAGTAACAGTTAGTTTTTACCTAGAAAAGACAAAACCTAACTCAGAAAATAAGTGTTTAATAAAAATGGTAATTTACTGCAACCCCAATAAAAAGAGGTTTTCTACCAATTGCCATGCTACAATCGAAGAATGGGAAAAGCTAAATAATTCTAATCTAAGGGATGTAAACCTAAA
>JANYEU010000458.1 GCA_025362915.1 Chitinophagaceae bacterium
CAGAGAATTGTTTAGTTGTTGGGCTGTTTAAAGTTAAATGAACGTAATTTATTAAAGAGAAAGGTTCTCTGACTAAAGATACGGATTCTCCGAAAAAAGATACAAGGTTTCCGAGTAAAGAGATAGATTCTCCAACACAAGAGAAAGGTTCTCTGACTAAAGATACGATACTCCGACTAAAGATACTGGCTCTCCGACCAAAGAGACGGGTACTCCGACAAAAGAGGAAGGTAAATACTACTATTGTCATCAATAAAAAAACAATGACTAAATATTAGGAGACTAAAGATAAAGGGAAATGGATTAAAAGAGGCACATCGTATGGTTAAATGTATGAGTAGGCAAGTGTGGGGCTTGGGTATGCCTTGTATTATCTGTATGTATATCTTTTGTTTTGTCATAAGCAAACGAAGGAAATGATGTTAGTATATTTTTCGGAACGAAACAATGTTGCCATTATCTTTGTCGCATCTCTTAAATAAGCACGTTACTTTTTATTATTAAAAAACATAATTGAATTAAATAATTATATTGCTTGGAAACCCTTAAAAAATATACTGAAACAGAATTGGTGATGCTGCTGAAGCAAAGAGACCAATCGGCCTACGGTTATCTGTATGATAACTACAGCGGTGCGCTGCTTTCGGTGATTCACAACATAGTTTCGGACATGGAATTGGCCAATGATGTACTACAGGAAGTATTCATAAAAATATGGCGACAGATTGAAACCTATAGTGACACGAAGGGGCGGTTATTTACCTGGATGCTAAATATTTCGAGGAACGCATCCATTGATACGGTGAGGAGTAAGGGATTTCAGAACAGCCAACAAAACCAAGAACTCTCTGAACACGTATATGAGAATAGTGGAAGCATACAAATGGCAACAGACCAGATAGGTTTACGCAAAGTGGTGCATCAACTAAGGGATGAATACAGGGTTTTGGTGGAGTTGACCTACTTTCAAGGATATACACAAGATGAAATATCCAAGATGCTGGACATTCCACTGGGAACGGTAAAAACAAGGTTGAGAAACGCATTGATACAATTAAGAACAGTAATAAAAGAATAAGTGAACATCGAAGAATACATATTAAGCGGCATTATTGAAACGTATGTTTTGGGTATGGCTGATGCAGAAGAAGCTGCTGAACTAGCGCAACTGAAAAGCAAGCACCCCGAAATACAAGCGGCAATAGACTCTTTTGAAGCATCGCTTGAAATGACAGCGATGGCTAATGCCATTGCCCCTGCCGCCGATACCAAGAGCAAACTGATGCTTGCCCTGCAAGATGAGTTTGTGGCACCAAAGGCATATGCCTTATATACTGACACAACAGAAAAGCAGGAAGCCAAGGTGGTGCAACTTCCATTAACACCTATTGCCAGCAAGGCTACCCATCTATATAAATATATAGCGGCAGCCTCTATCGTTTTGCTTTTAGGCAGCAGTGCTACCAATGTTTATCTTTTTAATAGATATAAGGCTGCCAATAAGGAAATAACAGCCTTATTGAATGATAAGAACACCCTGACCACTGATAATAAAACCATTGAAGCTAAATATCAGGACATTACCAACAGCTTGCAGTTGATGAGTGATACCAATATAATAAAGGTTGCCATGAAGGGTATTGCAGGCAAGGAAGGGGATTTGGCTACTGTGTTTTGGGATAGAAAGACAAAGGATATTTATTTGTTGCCCAATAACCTTCCCAAAGCTCCCGAAGGTAAACAGTATCAATTATGGGCTTTGGTGGATGGCAAACCAATAGATGCCGGGGTATTGGAGGATTGTAATGGTGTTTGTAAGCTGAAAAATACTATAAAGGCAGACATATTTGCCATAACCCTAGAGAAAAAAGGAGGTAGCATATCACCCGACCTTACACAGCTTTATGTGATGGGAAAAGTAAGTTCTTAGGTTATCGTTGGTAGCAAAATCCGGTTAGGGGTTTGAACACTTATAGGTTTGGTGGCTTATTATTTAGCAAAGCGAAAAACTTTTATCTGCCTTAATATCTTTGCCCTACTGTTTGTAAGCAATAACATTCTACTTTTGCAAGTGGAATAGCACTATAAATTATGGCACATCTACCAACTTTAGCAACGAAACCTTGGGAACAGGAGAACTTTGACGTGCTTACTGAAAGCACTTCGAGTTATTGCATCATTGTTTGGAATGATGATGTAAACTCATTTGAGTGGGTGATAGAAACACTTGTGGAAGTATGTGGACATACGGCCGAACAAGCAGAACAATGTGCATTTATTATTCATTACAGTGGCAAGTATGCTGTAAAAGAAGGTGACTATGATACCTTGAAGCCAATGTGTACAGCCATTACCGACCGTGGCATCAGTGCCACCATAGAACAGAATGTAAGACGATAAGATTGCATTTCATCAAAGCCATCCCACGCTTATGCAATTGCACGTTTTGAATGATAAACTTTGGTTTCCGCCCGTAGAAGGTGCCTTGGCAGATGGATTGCTGGCGATGGGAGGCGACTTAAGCACAGAACGCTTATTATTGGCCTATAAAAAAGGAATCTTCCCTTGGTATGATGGCGAAACGCCACTGTGGTGGTGCCCTAATCCTAGGTTTGTTTTACTGCCAGAGGAATTGAAAGTCAGTAAAAGCATGAGCGTATTGCTAAAAAGAAATGCTTTTGATTTTACCATCAATAAAGATTTTTCTGCGGTAATAAATGCCTGCAAAGCCAAAGAAAGAAAAGGACAAGATGGTACTTGGATTAAAAATGAGGTTGTGGATGCCTATATAGCGCTGCACAAACTAGGCTATGCAAACAGTGCAGAAGTATGGCAGGATGGGCTACTGGTGGGAGGTTTATATGGCTTGAAACTAGGCAAGGTATTCTTTGGAGAAAGCATGTTTAGTTATAAAAGCAATGCCAGTAAATACGCTTTTATCAAGTTTGTGGAGCAGCTAAAGACGGAAGGGGTATTATTGATAGATTGTCAGGTCTATACAGAACATCTAGAAAGTCTTGGTGCAAAAATGATTATGCGGCAACAGTTTACCCATCTATTGGAACAACTTATTTAAGTATGGAAAACTAGCTTGCCGCACAACTGATGCTCTTACAATTTTTCGACTAATAACTGAATTATGTCTTTAATGAATGCCATGGTCGCCCCTTACATCTTGTCCACTCCATATTTTTTGTGAGGTATATAACTCTGGTGTAGCAGACCAAAACTCATCTGTTTCTGGCAGTCCTAACGGCAGGAAGATATTGGTGCAGATATACAAACTGCCAGTATTGTTGTAGATGTCTGCCAAATCTGGCTGAGAGCCACATAAGCCAATATTCAACCAGCCTTCTTTATTAAAGGTATTCGGACATTCCATTGTTTTCTTGATTACGGCTGTTAATGCACATCTTACCTGAGCCGGCTTTAATTGCTCTGGCAATTTCTTTTGTGCTGCCATATCTGCCAAATGATGAAAAGCACCACCCCGATAAACAATAGACCTTCCTGTTGCAGGATAAGAACCATCGGGGGCAATCAACCGCTCCTGAATAATGGCATAGCGCTCCGCCCTAGCTTTTTCATCTAGCCTCATACTATCATAACTCTTTGTTTTCTTACCCACTATCTCCAGTATTTTAGTCAGGTAAGGGTGCATCACATAGCTATTGTAATAGTCCCATTCGTATTTAGGTCCATCAGAATAAACGCCATCGCCTACATACCATTGGCTAAATTGCCTCAACCCATATTCTATCCTTACTCCATCCCAATCCATATTGTAATTACAGAAAAAGGCCTCAATCATTCCTGTAAACAATATCCAGTTCTGGAAGGGAGGTGTAACCTTTCTTGTTAATTTGAAACCTTCCACCACTTGCTGTTTTGTAGCGTCATTTAAATGTTCCCACAACCAGGGGCAGCGTAAAAATGACAGTGCCAAGTAGGATGCATCTACCAATGGTTGCCCACCCTTACTCCATTCCACATAATCTTTTGCCTTGGGGTTGGCGGCATTTTCAATTGATTTGATAGCCCATATCCTGTATTGATTTCTAAGTTTCAGTTCTTTTGGAGAGCCTCCTTCCAATTCCAACCAAGGAGCAATGCCACTCAGCGTCCTAGAAAAAACTTCCAGATAGGCAACAGCTTTTCTGGATGTAGGATTATCGCTGCGTTTAGAAACCATAACAGGCATATTTATTTTAAGACTATCATTTGCCAGATTATATAAAACATGGCGGGCAATCTTATCCAACTCAACAAGCCAATACTTCCTATCTTCCAACCCGGTTTGATTGGTTGATTGGGCTAAAATAATAATTGGCAATTGAACTGCTGTAGCAATTACAAACATAAAAAGCAATCCTAATTTTATTCGTTTCATTGTTTGTATTATAGATGAAGTGCCTAAGGTGTTGCAAAAGGGGCATACAGCTATTATTTCCCCTTTTACTTCAATACTATTGTCATGAGCCAAAAAGAAGATATACATTCCGTCTTACTTTCGACTATCGACTCTCAACTTAAATCTTGTGTCCTTTTACTGCGTAATACCATATAAATAAGTAGCAGGGCAACACACAAACCACAAATGCCAATTGATTTGCCAGGTGAAAACTGTCTTTCAAAGTACCATATAATAATGGAATCAATGCGCCACCGACAATACCCATAATGAGTAATGCAGCTCCTTGCTGTGTGAACTTGCCCAATTTATAAATAGCCAATGGGAAGATGGCAGGCCACATAATGGCGTTTGCCAAACCTAATAAAGAGATAAAGACGATGGCAGTATAACCTGTGGTAAGGAAAGCGAGTAGGGCAAACAGAATTCCAATGAAGGCTGCATACTTCAATGCAACTTGCTGAGAAATGTATTTTGGGATGGTGAAAATGCCAATTACGTAACCAACCAACATGGAAATAAGGGTATAGGTAGTGAAATATTTTGTTTGGTCGAGAGGTAAACCCATCGCCTTGCCATAGCTGCCAATGGCGTCACCCGCCATCACTTCCACACCTACGTAAAAAAAGATGCACAACACGCCAAGCAATAGATGAGGGAATTGGAAAATGCTGGTTTTATGTGTTTCTGTGCCATCGGGATTGGTTTCTTCCTCTGCCTTTATTTCTGGTAATGAAGAGAAATAGATAATAACAGCCAGTATCAATAATACTACCGCTAGAACGATGTAAGGAGGGATAATCTTCTGGCTTAATTCATTCAATAAGATCCCTTTTTGTATTGGATCGGTTGTTTCTTCAATGTTCTTCTCGATGCTTCCTGCATTATTTAAGAGTACTGTGCCCAATACCAATGGACTCAATGCACCTGCAATCTTGTTACAGATACCCATGATACTGATTCGCTTTGCCGCACTTTCTACCGAGCCAAGGATACTTACATAAGGATTAACGGCAGTTTGTATCAATGCCAACCCCATCCCCTGACTGAATAATCCTATTAAAAACAATGGAAACTGTCTTGTATAAGCAGCAGGGATAAAAATAAGCGACCCAAGTGCCATAATCAGTAACCCTAAAGCCATACCCTTTTTATACCCCGTTGCTTGTAGAATGTAGGACGAAGGCAAAGCCAAAAAGAAATAAGCTGTATAAAAAGCAAAAGTGACAAAGAACGCTTGCACATCGCTGGTGAGCTGACAAGCCAACTTAAGAAAAGGTATCAATGTGCCATTGAGCCAGGTTACAAACCCAAAAGTGAAGAACAATACACACATCATGATGATGGGAGAAAGGAAAGTTTTGTCAGTTGTTTTTGTCATGTAGTTGGTGTTAAAATACCTTAATTTAAAATGATTGAAACTGCATTGAATCGGCAATGTACAATTTCTTTGCTTTCCTAGCATTCATAGCCATTATTACTTGCAAGCTTATGATAAAAATGAGCATATAAAATAATATGATGCTGGTTTCAGCTCCATAAAGAAGAAGTGGAATATATTCAAGGAAATGAAAGAGAGGACGGCATAAAAACCGTTATCATCCAATCTTCAATACGTCTTTAAAAACCAATGCCGATATAAACCTAATAACCCATTACTTTGCAGCATGACAACAGAGCAAATTAAAAATATAAGAGACCGTGTAGTGGTTTTGGGGAGGTTTCTTTGACTACGCTAACCGTAAGAATAAAGTAACACAAGACCGCCAACTATCACTTTCGCCTGGCTTTTGGGACGATAATGTCCGCGCCACGGCTACCATGAAAGATATTAAGGCAAACGAATATTGGATAAGGCTGTACGAGCAGGTGGATACTGCCGTGGAAGACTTTGTGGTGCTGTTCGACTTTTACAAAGAAGGCGATGCCACAGAGGAAGAAACGAAGGCCGCCTATTCTGCCGCACTTGCTGCCATAGAAGATGCGGAGTTTAAAAGCACGCTCAACAAACCAGAGGACGAAATGACGGCCATTGTACAGATTAATGCTGGTGCTGGCGGAACCGAAAGTCAGGATTGGGCTGAGATGTTGATGCGTATGTACATTATGTATGGGCAAAAGCAGGGTTGGACAGTTACGGAAGTGGATTATCAGGCAGGTGATGCCGCAGGTATTAAAACCGCTACCCTTCAGTTTTATGGCTCGTTTGCTTATGGGTTTACCAAAAGTGAAAGTGGCGTACATCGGTTGGTACGTATCTCGCCTTTTGATAGCAATGCCCGCAGGCATACCTCTTTTGCCAGCGTATATGTGTATCCTTTGATAGATGATACCATAGAGATAACCATTCATCAATATGATTTGGAGTGGTCTTTCTCCCGCAGTGGTGGTGCAGGTGGACAGAATGTAAACAAGGTGGAAACGTCTGTACGATTAAAGCATACACCAACCGGCTATATAGTTGAATGTCAGATAGCTAGAACACAAGGTGAGAACAAGGAAATAGCCTTAAAGATGTTGAAGAGCCGCCTTTACGAAGAAGAGATGCGGAAAAGACAAGAGGTATTGGATGCCAATAATTCCAAGAAGAAAAAGATAGAGTGGGGCAGCCAGATAAGGAGTTATGTGTTCCATCCCTATAAGATGATTAAAGACCACCGCACCGATTACGAAGTGGGCAATGTGCAACCAGTAATGGATGGCGAACTGGATGGTTTTGTAAAAGCCTACCTAATGATGGAGAAAGACAGTGATTAGTTATTAATGGTTGTTTTTGAGACAGGATATGATAGATAATTATACAAGAATCCCTCTAAGTATTTGATTGGAGGGATTCTTGTTTTAATCATTCACAAAGGTACATTTCCATTGTTATTTGATTAGAAACTCGTGTCGTTAGTAATTACGCTGTTGAAAAAAAGATAAACTGCGCCTTTCACGAGAGAGATGAGGTTAAAAACAACTTCTGCTTGCTTTATAAGTCTTCTGTTATGAAACTAATCAAAGCATTCGCGATATCTTCTATTTTCACTAAACCAAAAACTTTTATCCGCTAATATTTAGATTATATATTTAATTTGCTCCCTTACTATTTCATTGCAAGTGTACCACACTCACAACGCCCAATTATTTTGAAGGTTTCTGTTATCATTATCAATTACAACACTTTTCAGTTAACAAGCAACTGTATAGAGAGTGTTTTGCTATATACCAAGGCGGTTGGTTATGAGGTAATATTGGTAGATAACGACTCAAAGGAATGCGATCCAAAACTGTTCCTACAAAGATTCCCTCAAATAACATTGATAGAAAACAAGGTAAATAATGGCTTTGCAAAAGGCAATAATCTAGGGATTGCCGCTGCTACCGGCGATTATATCTTATTATTGAATAGCGATACATACCTTTCGGAAGATAGTATCTCCATTGCTGCTAAAGCCTTCGAGATCGCCAATAATCCAATAGGAGCATTGGGTGTAAGGATGGTTTATCCAAATCAGGATTTGCAATATTCTGCACGAAAGTTTAGAAGCATCTCTTGGGAATTGCTAGACTTATTAAGGTTTATTCCAATGGCAATTCCTTATCAGAAACGTGCAAGGTTGATGATGGCCAGATACTTTAAAACAGATTTCAGTACTTATTGCGATTGGGTAAATGGCGCATTCTTTATGTTTCCTAAAGTATTGCTGAACAAACTTCCCAACAATAAATTAGATGAACGTTTCTTTATGTATGGCGAGGATCAGTTGTGGTGTTATCAGTTTACCGAACTAGGTTATCCCTCTTATTTTCTGGCAGAAACCACCATTGTTCATATTCATAGTGCAAGCACTAAGGTCGATAAACAGTTGCAATTAATATTAAAGATAATCAAGAGTGAATTGGAGATAATGAGAATCCGTAAAGGGAAGGGGCTTTATTATTTCTTTTTCTGTCTTATTTATTTAAGTAAGGAATATAGCCGTTATGCCATCAAATACCTCATTCTCAGATTTAGTGGCAAATTAGAGTGGTAAACAATCCAATGCTTTCTGGGTAATATTACCCCAATAGTATTTCGCGTAAAAAGAATCTGGGGTTGTAATGGGTTGTTGAAGTTTTTCTATAATGGCTTTCGCAAATGTATCCCAGTCGTTATCTTTAATGATAACCAATTTATCTCCACTAGCTTCTTTATCG
>JANYEU010000467.1 GCA_025362915.1 Chitinophagaceae bacterium
CCGGCACCAGCCAAAGAAGCAGCAGAACCTTTACCTACATCGCCATAACTACCTACAACAGCTACTTTACCAGCCATCATTACGTCAGTTGCACGACGGATAGAATCTACCAAACTTTCTTTACAACCGTATTTGTTGTCGAATTTAGATTTGGTAACAGAATCGTTTACATTGATAGCAGGGATTGGTAAAGTACCTTTCGCCATACGCTCGTACAAACGGTGAACACCTGTAGTTGTTTCTTCGCTAAGACCTTTGATGTTAGCAATCAACTCAGGGTAAGTATCAAAAACCATATTGGTCAAATCGCCACCATCATCCAAAATCATGTTCAACGGACGGTCTGCACCACCAAAGAACAATGTTTGCTCAATACACCAATCAGCTTCTGATTGAGATTGACCTTTCCAAGCGAAAACACCAATACCAGCAGCAGCAATTGCAGCAGCAGCTTGATCTTGTGTAGAGAAAATGTTGCAAGAACTCCATTTTACTTCAGCACCCAAAGCAACCAATGTTTCAATCAACACAGCAGTTTGGATTGTCATGTGTAAACAACCAGCAATCCTTGCACCTTTCAATGGTTGACTAGGACCATATTCTGCACGGATAGCCATTAAACCTGGCATTTCGGCTTCTGCCAAACGAATTTCCTTCCTTCCCCACTCGGCAAGGCTAAAATCTGCCACCTTATAAGGTAAAGCAAAATTGATTGTTGATGATAATGTTGACATATTTATTTATTTAGGACACAAATGTATATTTGTAGAACAAAATAATATGTTATTTATTTTATTTGGAATAGAATCACATATTTTTATCTATCAATAGAACAATCAATCATTATACCCATGGCAAAAGCACTCACAAAAGAACAAACAGCTACCGATAATAGTAGCATTGATGAGAAAGACCTGGCAATACTTGCCTTATTGCAACGCAATGCAAAGATGACGGTGAAAGAAATTGCCGATTCCGTGCATTTAAGTACCACTCCCGTGCATGAACGCATTAAACGAATGGAACAAAACGGTGTGATAAAACAATATGCCACTATTTTAGACCATGCAAAAGTGAAAAAGGGTTTGATGGTAATCTGTTATGTATCGCTAAGACAACACGATAAGGTAGAAGGTGCAAAATTCATTCAACGAATACAGGAAATGAATGAGGTGATAGAGTGTTATAACATCTCTGGGGAGTTTGATTTCATGCTAAAGGTGGTTGCCGCCGATATGGACGACTATTATTACTTTCATGTGAATAAATTAAGTCAGGCGGAAAACATTGGGCATGTGCAAAGTGTGTTTGTGATGGGAATAATCAAGCAGACGCACATCGTCATTTAATAAACCCCCATCCCCTAAAGGGGTGTAAGCAAAAAGCCCCACAACTTTTTCGTTGCAGGGCTTTTTTATTATAATATTTACCCCTTTAGGGGATAGGGGTTATTTGTACATTATCTCATAATATTCATCTGCCATCCTATTACTGTCAAACTGGGTACGCACGTCATTCATTCCTTCTTTTACAATGGAACGCCACTTATCTTTTTCATCATAATAAGCAGGTAATATCTCATTTTCCAGTATTTCGTATAGCTTATTCAAATCATAATCATCCTGTTCGTGTATGTTCATGTTTGCATAATCAGCTTTTGGCACCACAAATCCATTAACACCATGCTTTACAAACTCTGGTATCCATCCATCGTCCGTACTAAAGTTTACCGCACCATTCATGGAGGCCGTCATACCACTGGTTCCGCTTGCTTCGCGTGGCACACGTGGATTGTTCAACCAAATATCGGCACCTTGTTTCAAACGGCGGCTAAGCATCAGCTCATATCCTATCAATACGGCAACATTCTTATACTTCTTGCTCAAATGAACCAAGTTATTGAAAGTGCCAATAGCCGGATAATCTGATGGATAAGGTTTTCCTGCCCAAATAATCTGTACAGGATATTTTGTATTGTTCAATAATTTCTCAAAGCGTCCCATATCATACGTAAGCATGTCGGCACGTTTGTAACCTGCAAACCTTCTTGCCCAAACTATGGTGAGTATATTCGGATCAAATATCTTTCCTGTCTGGTCTGCCACTACTTCAAAGGCACGTTTCTTCAAATACCACTTTCTATCGTCAATTGCAGCATCCTCGCCTGTCTCATTAAAGTGATACAAGCGTTCATCAGCCCAATAAGTCCAGTTTTGCGCATTGGTAATGGCTGTTATCTCGCATATCCCTTCATACTTCCCCCACATTTCCCTTGATACCACACCATGCAATTGCGATACACCATTTGCCTTACGTGCAAAGCGCAATGCAGTGAGCGAATGGTTGAAATGATCATCATTTGTGCCTGTCAATCTCCTCACTTCATCTATACCCAGCCCACAGAAATACCCCATTTTGTGGCATAGGTAAATATCATGCTTTTCATTGCCCGCTTCTTCGGGCGTATGCGTTGTAAACACCAAATGTTCCTTTAGCGTTTGTACATTCCTGAACTTATTCAACAGGTAAAACGCAGAAGAAATACCATGTGCCTCGTTCAAATGATATACTTCCGGATTAAATCCTATCTCATCCATCAATTTTGCCCCACCAATGCCCAATAGCATGAACTGTGCAACCTTTGTTGCGGTATTTGCATCGTATAAACGGTGAGAAATGGTCTGCGAAACATAATCGTTCTCAGGCATATCCGTACTTAAAAAGAATAACGGAGCCGTATTAAACACTTCTGGAGCCAGATAATACGCCTTTACCCATACCGGTGCATCGTGAATGGAAATTTGAAATATGATACCGGTATCCTGTAAAAAAGAATAGGCTTTTTCCATCCAGGCGGGCTGCAAGGTTTGGTCTTGGTTGCGGGTTTGGTCATAATAACCATACTTCCAAAGGATACCGATACCTACCAAATTCTGGTTTAGCTCGTAAGCACTCCGCATGTGCGAACCAGACAGAAAGCCTAGGCCACCACTATATATCTTTAGCGGTTGGTGTATGGCAAATTCCATTGAAAAATACGCAGCACGTTTGGCATATTTCTCATTAATCTCGTAAGGGACACTAAATTCTCTGAAATTCATATCTTTTTGTTTAGTTGAATGCGAGTGCAAAATAAGGGTTATTGTTTAATATGTATTTTTTACACATTTATTTTGTTCTTTTCTATTTAATCATTAAAAATACTCACTCGTTTTTTTCATTTTATGCTATAATGATTTTGCAAAATGACATTTATAAAGTGCTAATAAACACAACATTGCTCATTACGCAACCTAACATGTACACTTTTGCCATTAATTGAATGATTATTGATAAAAACAAGCACTTCTGGTATTTAAAACGGGTTTTGGTAGTTATTTATTGCCTGCAAAGACGGGCAATCAATTCTTTTTCTGTAGGATAAACCTTGCTTAGTGCCGATGCTGTTGCCAATTCGAAGTCTTCAAAGTCAAATCCGGGCGAAACAGTGCATCCTACAAAGCAATAACTACTGGTTGGTGCGGGTTCACTGGCAAACCAACTGTTGGCAGGCACCATTGCCTGAAAAACCTCTCCGTTGGCAGTATCGTTTCCTAATTTTATGGTGTAAAAATTACCCGAAGATTCCAATACATATATTAGTAGTGTCTGCCCCGAATAAAAATGCCAACACTCATCACTTTTTATGCGGTGGAAGGCGGAAAAATTACCTTCTTCCAGCAAAAAATAGATGGCAGTACTACTATTTCTAGTTCCACCAAACCCTTTTGGCAACGCTTGTTTATCTATTGCAACATTACTCCTATATGTTTCCTTGTAATAACCCCCTTCGGGATGCGGCAGCAGTTGGTATTGTGCAACAAAATCTTTTACTATATTCATTTATGTGGGTCGATTTTGAGTTATACGTTGTAAGTTTTACGTTATACGTCCCAATACGTATAACGTAAAACTTACAACGTATAACATACTACTTACAGTACCAACGCACTTGCTCCCAATATAGCGGCATCCGATTCTTTTAGGTTGCTAAACACCAATTGTACCTTGTTTTTAAACACTTGATACAGGTTTTTCTCCATTGCTTCCTTGGTAGGAGCCATAATGAAACTGCCAGCCTTGGTTAATCCGCCAAACAACACAATAGCCTGCGGAGAAGAGAACATTACGAAGTTTGCCAAGGCTTCTCCCAATATCTGTCCGGTAAATTCAAACACATTTTTAGCTATCTCATCCCCTTTCACTGCACAGTCGTACACCGTTTCGCTGGTAAGTTCCTCTTCTTCATAATCTCTCAACAAACTGATGGTGGTAGGGTTATTTTGCAAAAACTCCAGTGCCGTTTCCCTTACACCAGTAGCACTTGCATAAGCTTCAAGGCAACCTCTGCTGCCTGTAGATTTATGCAATCGCCCATTATGGCGCACAATGGTATGCCCCAGTTCGCCGGCAAAGCCATCGTTGCCCACAACCACTTTTCCATCTATCACAATGCCGCTTCCTACGCCCGTGCCTAATGTAATAGTAATAAAATGCTTCATTCCCTTTGCTGCGCCATACATCATCTCGCCCATGGCAGCCGCTTTTGCATCGTTGGTAAGCGATGTTTTGATGCCAAACTTTTCTGTTATCAAGTGTGCAATGGGCACTATGCCCTTCCAGTGCAGGTTTGCAGCATATTCTATATTGCCCGTGTATAGGTTACCGTTTGGCGCACCCATCCCAATGCCAATAAAAGCCTGCTTCCCTCCCATTTTATCTATCATGGGTTGCAGTTTTGCATGCAATTGTTGTATAAAATATTCTATGGGCTTTTCACTGTCCGTAGGTATCCTGTCTTGATCAAGGATATGGCCATCCTTATCTACTATTCCAAATTTTGTGTTAGTGCCGCCCAGGTCTATCCCTATGACGTATTGAGGATTGCTGCTGTTGCTCATAATATCAATTAGAATACAAATATAAACCTCTAATGCTTGCAATTTTTATTTAATAAAGATAAAATTTCAATTACTATATCGTTTTAGAAGATGTAATATGTTTTTCATCGTGGTTGAACTGATTTGATTTCTGTTTGGCGTATAACAATTACTATCAATCCTTTGCTTTTTTCGTTATAATTCTCTCCACTATCTCGCCGTCCTTTCTTCAAAACTTCCCCATTTTCAAATAACCTACAATTTTTCTTCCTCCGCCACCTATCGTTTTCACTAACAAAACACCTCTTTCTTTGATAATATGTATGGTAAAACAGTCTTTTACCTCCGTTTACAAAATTCTTTTCATTTATTGTGCCGTAATGAGCAGATGTTGTATTTTGTGCAAGTATTAAAAATGTTATTTGATACACAAAAACGATTGTTATGTCACGCAGAAAAAAAGTTACCAATATCACAGCCCAAAATGTTCTTTTGGAAACCCTTCACGAAAAGGTTATTGCCGATGGACCAACCGGCCCGCTCTTTAAAATGCTTGCCGACAAGGGAATAATCCTTGCGGACGATTTGGCCACGGGTGTAACAGCCATGGCAAACAATGTTAGCTATCTTGCTGCTAAAAAACAAAGCCAGATACTGTTGCGGCAGCGGGATATATTAATGAAACCCCTTATAGCACATACTACCGATTGTTTCCAATTTCTGAAAAGCAACTACAGTCCTAACTATAAGTTGGTAGGCGATTGGGGTGGAACCATTACCGATGGTGGAAAAATTACTTACGTTACCGATACCGTAGGGCAAGTGGCATTGATAGTAGCGATAAAAACGCAGAACAACAGTTATACTACTCCCGAAGTTAGTCCGTTGGCGCATTTTCTCACTTTCCAAAAGATTGACCTTAGCGATGATGCCACCAATGGTGCAACTGCCATATTGAGAGACAAAGCTTATGCGATAGCCAAGAAAAGCAGTGAAGATTTTAGGGAAAAGAGAGATAAGGACTGGCCAACGGTAGTATCTCACATCAACGAAATAGGCGATTTTGCCATGAAACTGTTTAAAGGCAATGTAAAAATTCTTGGCGCTTATGGTTATACGGTGATTAACGATCCAAAAGTGGATCAGATAAGAGATATTGAAATATCGTTAGGTACAAGTAAACTAAAAATAAAAGCAAAAATTGGTAGTACTCTCTATAATACCGGTACCGACGGCATAGAAATATACAAGGGAAAAACAACAGTGGGTACGCCGATGCTACTTGCGGCAGGGGGAAAAATAACTTCTGCAAAAGGGTATAGTACTTTCTCCGCAAAGAATTTATCTACCACTAAAAAAGGAAAATTTCAAATTATCCCTCCCAAAAAAGCATCTTAAAATAGAGGAATTCCGTCCGGAAATGAGCGAATTCCGTCCAGCATTACCCCTTTTTCATCCAGTATTGAGGCTTTTTCATCCAGAATTATGTTAATTTCATCCAGCATTATGTTAATTTCATCCAGCATTGGGCATTTCTCACGATAAAAAGGGTCAATGCTGGATGAAAAACCCTCATTTCCGGACGTTTTTTGGTGGATATTGGATGAAAAAAACTTGATGCTGGATGCTTTTGGGGTTGGGATGGATGTTTAATTGGCGATGTTGGTACGCTCAATCCTCTAGTGCTCGTGTTCTTTGCCAATATCCATAAAAGCAGTAACCACATATTTGTAAGAGAAAGCATTAATTGAATATTCAAATGATTGGTATGGATAAAGAATGCCGACTTAAATCGATAGGAACCTCAAAAACGGCAGAATTTAAGAAATATGAGAAAATTTATAGGATGGATACAAATTATTTTTTGCTCAATATTCTTGCTATTTTTTTTATTTTGCCTATATGTAGGATTATCCCCGGATGATGAAGAAGGTAGAATGTTAAACCAATACATAATACAGACAATAATTGTATTTATAATAGTTATCACACTTTTAATTATCGGATTTATAAATGGATTAAAAAAAGTAAAGAAGCAAAAAGAATTTAAATTTAAACCTTCCCAAACCAAATAAACGTCATTGCGAGGCACGAAGCAACCTTTTACAAGTTCATAATGAGGAATAAGCATTGATTGATTATACAGCAAACGCTAATATTGGTTTCATGGCTTCTTCAAAGCCTTCGGTGTTCTTGGCAAGGTGGCACACAATCTCTTGTAGAACTTTTGCGTACATCAACATATAATCCCGCATATTTACCGATTTATCACCAATAGCATCATTCGTGACCTTATCATAAAAATCGTGCATCTTATCGCCACCATCAGAAAAAAATGCCTTTTGCGAGATGTTGTTCATCATCAACAATACCACCACATCCCTCAATGAAAAAGAAGCGATATAATCTTCATCAAGATTGGTTTCAGCCAGGGCATTATTAAAAATTTCCCGAACCTCACGCACTTCTGTAACGCAACAAAAGGGGGCGGCACGTACCCTTGCGCTAAAATCAGATTCACCCTGCATGATGAAATAATTGAAACACGTAAATAAGCCAATTATGTAGCTTGACCATGCTTTATCTGCTAGAGAAAATTGTATGGCCATCGTGGTTTTATCCAATCCCAATGTCTTGGCTTCGTCCTTTTCCTTCTTTATCTTGGTTTCATCCTGAAAAAAAGGCTTTGTCAATACTGGAAAAACGGCAACAATGTCATCTCCTATATCTTTTATGTGTTTCATGCATATCTCAAACATCTCCAGCGATTTTTTCTCATCCTCCCTCAGGTCATCCCTACCTTCTGTGCATGGCACTTCAACCTGATAATAATAAAATTTAATCATTATCATCATTTCGCAAACCACCATACAGTCATGGTAGTTCATTATAAACGGCATCTCTTGGTCGGCAGCCATCATCCTTTCTTTCACCGAAGTATGCATCTCTGCAAATTCTGGGTTTAGCATAAAGGAAGGTAATGTTACTGCAATTTCTTCAACAATCTTATACAGTGGGAGAATTATCCTCTCCGCATAAAACGGTGGCAATTTATAATAGACAACTTCTTCGGGCTCTTTCATAATATCCTTTGGTGCAAGGTATAGGTTTATTGGCAAGATGGGCTTGGGTATTAATGGGATAGGAAAAGACGAAGTTTTATTTATATTTACTTAAGGTTATTTTCTCGTTGATAACCTTATTTTTACAACCCAATATGAGATCTTATACCAAGCAATAACCTTATTTTCAATGTAAACAATACAACCATAATGATTTCGAGCAATGTACTTTTTGTAAAAGAACAAAACACAGGTAATGCGCTGGTGATAAGGATGTTTTTTCTGGTAATACTTTGTGGTGGCTTTTATTTTGTAGACAATAGCCTCTTCTTTATTTATGCATTGATGCCTTTTTTGTTTATTTCCCTCTTGATACGGGCAATATTACTACCCAGTTGTATGTATACTGGTATAAAAATGATAAAACTGCGGCGTTGGAGTGATGCAATACCTCTTCTGGAACAAACTACAGAATACTTTACCTAGAAAGCCTGGATAGATCAATATCGGTTTTTCTTGCTAATCAGCCTTTCTAGCCGTAGTTTTAGAGAAATATCATTGTGCAATCATGGCTACTGCCTATTGCAACTGAGCCGGGTGAAAGAATGGAAGGAAATGTACGAAAGTGTATTGGCAGAATACCCTGCAAACGCTGTTGCACAAACACAATTACACAATATGAACCTTATAGCGCAGGCTGCAAAAGAATTAAATGAATCAAGTATTCCAAGTAACCAGAAACCTGTAACTAGAAACCTGGATCTTGTATCAATTACAGCAACTCCTTCCCTTTACTGTAGCATCTTCTGCAACGGGGTTCGTAAGTATCTTTTTCACCCAATAAAAACTGTCCGTCCTGTGCCGTTTTACGGTAGGATATGCTGGCTATATTGCCGCATTGCACACAGATGGCGTGTAGTTTGGTGATGTAATCGGCCACGGCAAGCAGGTTTGGCATGGCTCCAAAGGGGTTGCCCTTGTAATCCATATCCAGTCCGGCAACAATCACCCTGACGCCGCGGTTGGCAAGCGTTTGGCAGACATTTACAATATCCCCAGCAAAAAATTGGGCTTCATCTATGCCCACCACATCAACATCGGTGGCCAATAACAGTATCGTTTGCGGATTATCTATCGGTGTGGATAGGATGGCATTTGCATCGTGACTAACCACCTGCACTTCATCGTAGCGGGTATCTATAGATGGTTTAAAAATCTCTACTTTTAGGTTAGCTATCTTCACCCTTTTTAGCCTACGAATCAATTCTTCGGTTTTGCCGCTAAACATGCTGCCACAAATCACTTCAATCCATCCAGTTCTTTCTCCACTTAAATTTGGTTCAATAAACATTTGTAAAATATCTTTTCTTAATTTCCGTTATATAATTAATGCTCTATTTTTGGCAGGTAAAAGTACCCATATATGTTAGAACGCGCGTCTCTTATTATAAAAAAATTGCAACAAATGGTGGATGACAACGCAAATACGGAAGTGTTGCTCACCATTTCGCAGATGCTTGTTGCAGAATTGCAACAGATTAAAGGCGAAAATGCCCCACAAGCTGTGTCTGTAACAATGCCTAGAAGAACATTGATTGTATCTGAAGTGCCTAAGCAGGAAGAACTGCCCGCACAACCTTTGGTATTGGCAGAAGAAAAGCAGGAAGAAGTTGTTGATGAAGTTGCTACGC
>JANYEU010000012.1 GCA_025362915.1 Chitinophagaceae bacterium
GGCTAAAGCCTGATACATTCCCTATTCCTCCAGATAAATCTAGTGGAAATTGATTGATTGCTCCCTATTGAATTGCCTCCAGATTTATCTGGAGGAATAGAATGGAAGGTGGCCAAAATGCTTTTAATTCCATTCTTCAAATATATCATCCTTTGGCTAAAGCCTGATACATTCCTATATTCTCCAGATAAATCTGGAGGCAATTGATTGGTAGCTTCTCCTCATTGAATTCCCTCCAGATTTATCTGGAGGAATTCAAATTTAGCTATGTAGATACAAATGTAGAGTTGTGGGTGCAGTAATTTCAGCGGATAGTCATGCCGTCTTACTTCTTTTAATAGATTATCTCTTTTATCTTCTTTTTATCTTCTCAAATTTCCATTCTATTATCTTCGTTTCCTATTTTGTTATTCTCAAGCCATTTTATACTGGAACTTACGCTGAAAAACATAAAAAAGCAGGTATTATAGAAGAAGTGAATTAATTGCTGAATACTTGTTTTCGGTTTATTACTAGGAGGAGAATCTACAATATACAAACCCATCAACACTAAACTATTGCTTTTGAAAAAGAATATTTCCTATTTGTACAACCTACTTTTTGCGGTGTTATTTATTGGCGTATCGCATCAGGGATATTCGCAGAAGGCGAGTATCAAGGGTGTGGTTACCGATACAAGCATCAGGAAGAAACTAGAATATGCCGTGGTGGCTTTAATCAATAACAAAGATTCTTCTCTTGTAACCTTTACCCGAACCCAACTGGATGGTAGCTTTTTGATGGAAGGATTGCATGCCGGCAATTACACATTAATGATTACCGCTCCGCAAACAGCAGACTATATTCAACCGGTGCATCTACAGGATACCAGTACAAAAAACATTGGCAATGTCAACATGACCTCCAGGGTTGCTTTACTTCAGGAAGTAATTGTGCTGTCGGCGGCGGCCATTAGGATGAAGGGGGATACGCTGGAATACAAGGCAGATAGTTTTGCCACCAAACAGGGTGCAACATTGGAAGATTTATTGAAACGATTGCCGGGCATTGAGGTAAACAGGGATGGTAGCATTAAGGCACAGGGTGAAGACGTGACCACGGTATTGGTGGATGGGGATGAATTTTTTGGCGATGACCCTTTGCTGGCAACTAAATACCTGCAAGCAAAAAGTGTAGATAAGGTTCAGGTGTTTAACAAAAAGAGCGATCAAGCCACGTTTACCGGGATAGACGACGGAAAGCATACCAAGACAATCAATATAAAACTAAAGGAAAACAGCAAGCAGGGATATTTTGGAAAGGTTTCGAGCGGAAGCAATCTACAAAACTTTTATAATCAGGAGGGCATGTTTAATGTGTTTAGCCATAACCTTAAAGTTAGTGTGTTTGGCATTGCATCCAATACCGGGCAGATAGGGCTTAGCAGCCAAGACCGTTCGCAATATATAGGCAATGATTTGGAAAGGATAGATGATGATGGGGGAACGTTGCTTTTTGGTAATGACAACTTTGAGTCGGGTACGTTTTACGGTTCGGGGTTGCCTACAAGTACCTATGCCGGTGCCCAATTTTCGGACAAATGGAATGGTGCCAAGCAAAAGGTTAACGGAAATTATCGGTACAAAAACTTATCTACCATTGGTTGGCAGAAAAGTAATAGCACACAAATTCTTCCTGATAGTTCTGTCAGGGTAAGCAGCAGCAACAACAACACCAATTCTTGGCAAATAGACCATAAAATGGGTGGCACATTCGATGCAGTTGTAGATTCGTTTGCATCCGTTAAAGTAACAGTGCAAGGAAACCAAAGAGATAAGGCCAGCACCGATAATAGTTACTCAGAAACAAAAAATGGCAAGGATGGCAGTTTTCTAAATACAAGCAGACAAGAAAGGGGTACCGTTGGTAATGGCAAACACCTAAATGTGGGTGTGCTTTGGCGGCAAAAATTCAGGAAAGAAAGAAGAACCCTTTCGTTGAACCTACAAGAAAGCTACGATAACGGTTTTAATGAACTAACAACAAACGCTACTAATCAGTTATTTGATTCAACCACACATTTACCCACCACCGAGAACCCCAACCAACTGCAAAAAAACCTTTCTAAAACCACTGCTTATGCCGGAAAACTGGCTTATACCGAGCCATTATCCAAAGCTTGGAACATAGAAATTTCTTATGCAATGAAATTGACAGATCTGGAAAAAGATAGGACTGTTTACAGTAAGGATACCAATGCCATTTACAAATTATTTGTGGATAGTTTAAGTAGCAGTTACCACTATATTACCACATCGCACATGCCGGGCATGATGCTTCATTATGGAAAAAAGCAATTTAACTTTGCTGCCGGAGGAAGACTTGCCTTTACAGACCTTAAGCAAGAGTCGGCAACAACGGCAACCAACAATAGGCATTTTATCAACTTTTATCCGCAGGCAAGCCTTACACTTCCTTTAAAAATGACCAGGAATTTGAGCTTTAATTATAGTGGCAGAACAAGGCAGCCTTCTATCAATGAGTTACAACCATTAAAAGACAAAAGCAATTCTTTAACTGAATACCTAGGCAATCCTGATTTGGTTCCTTCGTTTACCCATAGTCTTTCTGCCAATTTCTTCAACTTTAATTTCTTATCGGGGCGAAGTCTGTTTGCTGGGTTAAACTATTCATTAACCCAAAATGAAATTATTACCACTACCGATTATGCAGCATTTAATAAATCTGTAGTGCGCTACACCAACAAAAATGGCAACTCGAACATTTCCGCATATTTTGGTTTCAACCGTTCGGTTGGAAAAAAAGGTTTAAAATGGGGTATATCCGGCAATACCTATTTGTCCACTAACGTAAGCATAGTAAACAAAGTAACCAATACTGATAAAAATAGGAGTATGGGGTTGGAACCAAGCCTCAGTTTCAACAAGCCCGATAAATATTTTATTGAACTAAAGTCAACCATCAACTATATGAATTCTGTATCCAGTTCTGGCAGCATAGGTTCAAGAACTACTTGGTCGCACTACCATACCATATCAGGAACAGTGTATTTTCCTTGGAAGATAGAACTATCCACAGATGCGGATTTGAATTTTCAGCCAGCCAATGGCTCTTTTAAAACCAGTAATAACATCTTTAAATGGAATGCTTCAGTAGCAAAAAAATGGAACAAGGCAGGCACATTGGAAACGAAGGCATCAGTCATTGATATACTGAACCAAGCGACTGGCTATAATAGGTATGCCAGTGGAAATTACCTTTCGGAAACAACCAGCAATTATATTCCGAGATATTTTCTATTGACTGCAACATGGAATTTTTCACATACACACCAATAATAAAGATGAAAAGTAAAAATATTTGGCTGCCCCTAATCATTATCCTTTCAATGTTTGAAACGGTAAATGCACAGGATTATATTACGAAAGTAAAAATAGAGTTTGAAAAAAAGGTAAATGTATATCGTTCACTAGAAGGAGGAGGCGGAAACTTTGACGAATACAAGGCGAAAATTTCTAAGTACAATCTTAGCTATTTTAGTTTTACGTATGCCAATGGTCAATCGCTTTATAAATTTGATCATGATAATTCGCAAGGTGCTACAGGGGGTTTTAATATACCCAATCCTTCAAATAGCATTTTTGTTGATTACAATACTAGGCAAACAGTGGTAAAAAAATCTATTATTGGACAAGATTATATTATAAAAGATAGTTTATCCAATGTAAAATGGCGAATTACCAAAGAGACAAGAACGATAGCAGGTTATGAATGCCGGAAGGCCATTGGAATAATATATGATACCGTATATGTTGTTGCTTTTTATTGCGAACAATTTGTAATGCCCGCAGGCCCCGAAGCTGTACAAGGGTTGCCCGGAATGATTCTCGGTTTGGCGATACCAAGGTATAACACCACTTGGTTTGCTACAAAAGTAGAGCTTGCAAACTTTAACGAAACAGAGATAGTACCTCCCGCAAAAGGTAAAAAGACCTCCAAAAAAGAGTTGGTGGATGAATACATGCAAAAGCTAAAAGGATATGGCGTGAAAGACTTAAAGCTGGAAGCAATAGAGGGGCAATTGTTTAACAGGTATGTTCTTTAAAGTCAAGGAAGGCTTCGCTTTGAGCGAAACCTTCCTTGGGGCAAACCATTAATTTAGGCAAATTTCACCTACCTGATAGGGAATTATACTAACCCACAGTTGATTAATACCTTTAGATAACTGAATAATACCTCTCTTTAGCCAATTTATACCTTTTGGGAAGCGATTTATACCTTTCGGTAGCGGATTTATACCTATCAGTAACCAATTTATACCTTTCTGGAATCGAATTATACCTTTCAGTAACCAATTTATACCTTTCGGGAATCGAATTATACCTTTCAGTAACGGAATTATACCTTTTTGGAATCGAATAATAACTTTCGGGAACGGATTTATACCTTCCAGTAACGGAGTTATACCTTTTTGGAATTGAATAATACCTTTCAGTAACCGAATTATACCTTTCTGCTCACCAATTACAGGATGACCCCTCCTGAAATTACTTGACAGCTTTTGGTGTTAATTTTAATATTTGTTTACTGTAATTTGGGTTATTACTTATGCAAGGATACAGCTTTGTTTTTTACTACTGCTTCTTGTTTTCACCCTTTGTTTTATTCCTGTTTTTCCTTGTCATCAAGGCCCCTTATTCCTGCTTTT
>JANYEU010000313.1 GCA_025362915.1 Chitinophagaceae bacterium
ATCAGCTTTGGTGCTGTAATGGTTAATTACTTTTTCTAGTTCCAACCTATTTGTTGTCATTTGTAATACCTGTTCTACAGCAGATGGATAAAATCTACTATGGTTTTGGTTGTTAGGCTGGGCATTGGCAGGCGAATTGCCGAAAATGCAAAGAACAACAATAACGCATGGCAGCAATAGCCGCTTGGCTTTTTGGGGCGTAGCTTGTGGCTTACAGCTTATTAAAAGTTGTCTAATTTCGATGTTGATATATTGTATGGCGTGCATCATTTTCCTAGTTTTTGGTTTATACATAATTGAATAATTGCTTGTGCATCGTTTTTAAATTCATCTACCTTATCAGAAGCAACCTTTGTTTCCATGGTCATTATTTCCCTTGCCATTTTTATGGTGTTATCCACATCATTCATTCTTGCGTACATTTTCATTAGCGCATAGCGGGGCAAATAATGGTGGGGTTGAATATTGGAAGCCAGTATGAAAATATTTTCTGCGGCAGCATACTGATTGGTAAGCACATAGGTTTTGCCCAAGGTTATATTTAATTCGGGGGCACAACTATAGATAGCCGCATGTTTTAGTTTATCTAAACCCTCTAGATACCTTTTGTTGACTAAAAAAGCATCGGCATACGTATTCCAATAGAAAACAGAACCGCCAAGAATGGGCTGTAATGCTGCTAGTTTCAAAGCTGCATTTTTTGTATTTACGTTATTTATCAGGTCATTTTTAATGGATTTGCACTGAGCATAAGCTTTTGCCGAATTAAGGAAATGGACAAAAAGAAATAATGAAAAAGCAAAACCAGTACCCCAAAAAAGAGAAAGACGGGTTTTTACCGGTAATAATAACCCTAAAAGAGACGGTTTGCCATTTACCATAACCGATGCCACATACCATAAAAACAGGCAAAATACAGGTGTTGATTGCGACGTGAAATTGAAAATACCCATCACCAAGAATGAAACTATTGCAGCATAAGCAAATGGGAAAACATCTCGAGAGGGTTTATTTGTTTTATCTGTAGAGGGCTTAATAAGCAAAATGCTAACGATGAAGCTAACATATATCAGCAAGCCCGATATACCACCGTCCACTATTTTCTCTAAAAAGTCATTGTAGCATATATGTACATAGTCGGCATTCATAATTTCTTGTGCAGTACCCAACCCTTTTGCAAAGTATGCTGCTTGTGCTAGGTTATAGGCGTAGGTAAAGCGTCCGTAACCATAGCCAGTTATTGGTTTATCTGCAATCATTCCCAAACAAATCTTCCACGTAAACGCCCTACCATCCGAAGAATCTTGTTTGTAGTGATATATCCAACTACCAGCCAAAATTATCACGACAATAAAACAAGTGACAAAACAAGCAACTACTACTTTGCTAGATTTTTGATTGAGTTTGTGCCAAAGACTGTACTGGTAATTGAGGATTATTATAGTAGCTACCGCCGAACCAATAAATGCAGTCCTGCAATTGAGCAAGGCTAATGAAATACAAGTTGATACAAACACAAACATGGTAACTGTTCTATGCAATTTTCTTTTTCCATTATAAAAAAGATAAGCAATTGCAGGTATTGACATTGCCATAAACATGGCGGTTACATTGGGATTTACATAAGTACCTGTAACAGTGAAAAACTCATTGGCACTACCAAGTATGCTTATCTGTTGCAGAAAACATACAAGGCATTCGAAACCTGCAACAACCATTATACAAAAACACACAGAAGTGTGGTTTATATGCCCCATAATTAACAGCAATACAAACGCCAACAACAGCAATGTATTGACAGGCATATAATATTGCCCAATACTAATTGGGTCATTATTGGCATTTGCTAAACCACTAAGCCAACAGTAAGCAGCAAAAAGCCCAATTAGGCATAACGGCAACGGATTGGGAAATATGATTGCTTTTTTTGCTATTAGATAGGATATGATTGACAAGCAGCCTAAAAAGCTAGCCGTAATAGTGTAGAAGAAATAGGCCGCCAGCGTGGGTGGACCAAACGTGTTGATATTTACCAGTGTTCCGGCAAGCAGCAGGGCAATTAAGAAAGTGCAAAGTGTATTTATTTTAACAGGCAGCATCCACTTTGTTTATAGGAACAAAACTAGAAGAAAGGTTTTTTATAAAAATACTCAATTATATGTATTTATTATTCGGTTTTTTTTCGTATTGATTTTGTAGAAAATAGACAGTGCATAACGGTCGGGAGTTTATTGTAATTAGTTTCACCTTCAAAATATAATCTGGCTGGCCGCTTTTGAGCAGATTGTTTACCATTTTTAATATGTGTGTCTAAAATTTATAATCACCCAATCACTTAAATTTCACCATTAACTATTTTCTAAAACTTTTAAAAAAATCCCAATGACTTTAATTGCCTTTGTAGATGACCATCCCCGTTTGAGGAACCATAGTGCCGCTTTCTTAAAAAAAGCAATCCCTGGATGTGTAGTGCATGAGTACAACAACGGTTTGGAGTTTTCCACCAGCTTCCCTAAAGAAGGGTACACGCCAGACATTGTATTGATGGACATAAGGATGAGTCCCATGAACGGATATGAAACCACTTCTTGGCTGCAAGAGAATTATACAACCATTCCAGTACTTGCCTTTAGTGATGTAATTGATAAGGAAGCAATCGTAGAAATTTCATTTTGTGGTGCCAAGGGCTGTACAGAAAAAAGTTCGAGAACCATTGATCTGCTTCCGCAAACTATAGAACGCATCGTTAATGGCGAAACACATTATGATACCGTAGAGGTTCACAAGTTGGTTAAACAACAGCTGCGCCTTGGCAAAAAAAATATTAACGAAGGGTTTTCTTCCCTGACAAGAAAGGAGGTAGAGATATTGAAACTAGCAGGGGATGAACAAAGTGCCAAAGAGAAAGCAAGCTGGTTATGCATCTCTCCGGCTACGTTTTGCAAACACATCAGTAAAATCTACCAAAAAATGAATATCCGTAAGGCTGCCGCATTGGGCAGACTGGCTCATAGACTAGGACTGACAGATAAATAAAAGT
>JANYEU010000314.1 GCA_025362915.1 Chitinophagaceae bacterium
AAATAGCGGGTTTTTCCAACTGAAAAAGCCCGCTATTTTCCCGCAAGGCAGCCTGTGGCTTTTATTTAGTGAAATTGAGGTGCATTTGTGGCTTTTTGTTACAAATTGCCATTTTAATTTTTGAGGTAAACCTATTAAAAAGATTTACTCTTATCGGTAAATGAAGTTTATTACAGCTTTACAAAGTTTTTTACCACCTTATTATTCAATGTTGCTATTTCTAAATAATATTTTCCTCGTGCCATACGGGCTATGTCTAATTGAACAGAAAACTTTTGTCTTACATCCAATTGTAATACTTTTTTACTTGCTGCATCATAAACAGTAACAGAAATTGCATTTAAAGGGAGTACTACCTGCAAAATGCTACTGGCAGGATTGGGAAATATCTTTATAGAACTGGCCGTACGCAAATAGAGTGAAACAACTTTTGAATAAGTAAAATTGCCATCATTATCCACTTGTTTTATTCTGTAAAAACTACTTCCATCCTTTGCATCCTTATCAACAAAATGATAAATAGCTGCAACTCCCTTATTGAGTGCATCGGCTACAGTACCTACCCGCTCGAAATTTATTCCATCTGTAGAATGCTCTATTTCAAAATGATTATTATTTACAGCGTCAGTAATGATCCAACTAAGTGCGGCAGCATTATCTGAATTGATATTTCCATTGAAAGAAACAAAATTCAACGGCAGCGGATATATACAGGCATTACCTCCATTCACCGTAATGGCGTTACAGATAGATTGATAATACTGATTGGTAATGCTGGAATCGTGGATGATGATTAAATTTTCATCGTTTGAATTTGTGGCAGAAGAAGACCAATTAAAAGATCCTGTTGCCACTTGAGGGTCGGAAGATGGCATCAGGGCATCGGCAATCATTATTTTGCTATGATATAAGCCGCTACCTGTGTATAACACCATATTGTTGCCCAGCGGAGCTAAAGTTGTGTATGGCTTGTAGGATTTGCTAAACCCATCTACAATACCACGTACATTAACCTTGGCGTTGTACCTGTTGAGAATAGCATTTGCTATAGTATTATCTGTAAATGCATAAATGCCAAATGATAGATCATTATTGGCAGAATTTACAACAGCCGTCAAATACTTGTTGCAACTATCCTTCGGGCTAAAATGAACCTGAACCTTTGTGCCACCAACATTAAAGTAATGTACTGGAGATGTTTTTTTGTGGGTTCCAAACAAACTTTTGGTGGTATCAGGCAGATTGCCTGTACCGCCCCACATTTGATTGAACTGCCCGTAATAGGCATTTGCCACCTTTTGATCCTGAACTATTATCAGGTTATTATAATCGGTAGCTGTTTGCTGTACCGTGTAATTATAAGAACCAGTAATAACATGGGCATCATTGCTATCGGGAGAGTTTACATCAATCACCAAAAATTTATTATGCATAATATAGCCTGAAACAACTGGGCTACTTAACCTTGGGATAGCGGAGTTGAGTAATGACAAGCCCGTATTGTTTGAACTACTATCATTTATCCAACGCACTAATACTCCCCTAGCATATGCATTGTTTACGGCAGTTGCAATCTTGGCAACTCCATCACTACCATTTGACGAGTAATTATAGATTGCAAAATCCAATGTGTATTTAGCCTTATTAATATAAGCAGCAATAGTATCAGGAAATTTGGCACCAACATCCACCGCATTTGTCCCTGTTGACAAGGCATTATTTACTGGGTGATTGAAATAGCACTTGATTCGGGAATTTTGGGCAGTTGCAGTTAGTGTATATACTAAAATAAATAGGTATGCCACTATCAACCATTGTTTTTTATTACTCATTATCATAACTCGCTAACTTTTTTTTTATTTATTTTATTGAAGAGACTTTCCGCTGTGTGGGCATTTTTTGTAAACAAAGGCGGCAAAAGTAAGATTCTGCTTTCACATAGAAGCACTTTTATGTTTTAATGCTGCATTAATTGCATAATAATTGGCTAATAAATAAAATAAAGGCAAAATGACCGCACTAATAAAGACTAATAGTGCTTAATTTTTAGAAAGTGATATATTATAAAATCTACTGTTAACAATTAAATAATATAAAATTTTTTGTTTGAATGATTTATTTTGACTATTTTCACAAAAAAAATTATAATTTATGAAAAAAACATTTACATTAAGTTTTGTTGCAATTTTAATTGCAACGTTTACAACACAGGTAGTATCTGCTCAGATTACTACTTTACAAAGTATTAAAGATCAGTACGTTGCCCCAGGAGTTATTCTTCCGAGTGCCATGCTATCTGGTATTGTAATTTCCGACTCCACAGGTAAGAATGTATCAAAGGGAAATGCGGTTATTCAGTCTGGAGGCAAGGGTATTCTTTTCCGTTTTAAGGGTGGTAACGCCTATACCATCGGCGATTCGGTAAGTATTAATGTTACAGGCGACTCCTTAATACTTTACAACGGTGCATTAGAAATTACAAGGAGTAAAACTAATCCGGTGCCGCCGGCTGTAGCACAAGGAGTTTATGTTGCGCCAACCCTCACTACACTCCCTGATATTACTGCCAATCTCGATAGTTTGGGGTATATTTTAGTTAAAGTAGTAAACGCTACTGCATCTCCAGCTGGAACATTCAGTGGTTCTAAAACATTAACCGATGCATCTTCAAATACAATGATTTTATATACCTCTAAAAGCGCAAAGTTTGCCATATCTACAATGCCTACTGGTTCACAGGAGTGGACTGGATATGTTGTTAGTTTTAATGGCACACCAGAGTTTACAATTAGAAATTTGAGCGATTTCGTGCCGCTTGCATTGGTTTTTAAAGGCTTTAATGCTGAAACCAAAGGTACAAGCACAGTTTTAACTTGGAATACTGCAAGTGAAATAAATACAAGTAAATTCGTTATTGAAAAGAGTTACGATGGCATAGCATTTAGTTCTTACAGCTCTGTTGATGCCAAAGGTAAGTCTACTAATGTTTACACCTTCACCGATGCATCAAACAAAGTGAACACTACTGTTTACTATCGTTTAAAGTCTTTAGATCAGGATGGTAAATACATGTACAGCAGTATTGTAAAGGTAAAATTTGCTAGTACAGTAAAGCTAACACTAGCACCAAATCCTACAACTCTTACAACTAAATTATCTTACGACGCTTCAGTAACAGATGCAGTTGCACGTATCATAACTGCAAATGGAACTCTAGTAAAACAAGTAACATTGCCAGCAGGTTCTACTGCTACAGATGTAAGTGTTAGCAGTTTGGTAAAAGGTGTTTACTATGTAGCTATCACGAAAAATGGTACTACAAGTACACTAAGCTTTGTAAAACAATAGTAGTCTAATTACGCATTAAATTCAAAATCACACCAAGTAAATCTTGGTGTGATTTTTATTCGTTAGAAACATATTCGGCGTTCTTTTAAAAGAATAATTTCATAAAAATAGTTTCATAGCAAGCGTAATTAATTTTGTTGGTATCTAGGTTCCACGAAACATTATTATATTGGCAAATTAGCATTTAAACATGGCAAGAAAGATTTTATTACTCTCCTTTGTAGTTATAGTATTAAACATACCCTCAAAATCATTTGCATGGGGTAGTAGGGGGCACCAATTGGTAGCAGAGATTGCATTCAAATATTTGGATGAGGATACACAAAACATGGTAAAACATTACCTAAAAAGGATGAGTATTGAAGATGCTGCTACTTGGATGGATGACAATAGGTCTAACAGTTACTATGATTACATGAAATCGTGGCATTATATAGATATACCTAGAGACAGTATTTATAAGCCAACGAGTGAGGGCAATATTGTTACTGTATTAAATAGTATCGTACAGGCAATGAAGCATAAAGAAAATTTAAAAGAAAGTAAAATAAAAGAATACACGCTTATAGTTTTTCATTTGGTAGGCGACTTGCATCAACCATTACATACAGGCTACACTAATGATAAGGGCGGCAATATGGTTGACATAAAAGCACCTGGATACACAGGCAATCTTCATAGTTTTTGGGATACTGAAATAATAGAACAAAGGAATATAACGGTAGATAGCTGTACCAAATATTACAGTACCTACAGCCCATCACAAATAAAAGGTATCACAAATATTAATTTATTACAGTGGATGAAAGAATCACGTTCTTTTTTAGATACAGTCTATAATTTTAAAGATAGTAGGGTTACAAAAGAGTATGTTGATAGCAATGTTGAAATTATAGAAAAGCAACTTTTGGCTGCCGGATTACGGTTGGCAAGTGTTTTAACAGAAATCTTCAAATCTTAAATTTAATCTTTTTACTATTTTAGCTTTTAAACCCAATTTTATTATACCCCGTCAACCTTTAATTAATTATTTAAACACTCTTTTATGAATAGGTTACGCATTCTTTTATTATTTATTATTCCATGTATTTGTTACACGACTTCTAACGCACAAATTAAAATACTCTTTGATGCTACAAAAGCTGAAACAGCTGGCAGCGCTGATTGGGTTTTAGATGCTGACGCGAGTAAAGGCAGTGCCCAACGATTGCCAACTCCACCCCAGAGTACGGTAACGTCTACTACCGCCGAAACATATTGGACAGGTGGTTTATCGAACTGGGGAATAAATTGTGTAAACAAAGGATACTATGTTGAAACCTTGCCAAGTAGTGGCGGGAAAATAACTTATCACGATAAGACAAATGCTCAGGACTTAAGTAACTATACGGTGTTTGTTGTATGCGAGCCTAACATACGATTTTCAGCAACAGAGAAAATAGCTATTCTAAATTTTGTTGCAAATGGGGGTGGATTATTTATGATTTCAGACCATACCGGATCAGACAGAAATAATGATGGTTGGGATTCTCCCGCCATTTGGAACGATTTATTATCAAACAATAGCATTACGCCAAATCCATTTGGAATTAAATTTGATCTGGTAAATTTTTCGGGAACCTACAGTAATAGAGCAGCATCATTATCAGCCAGTGATTCTCTATTGCACGGCTCCTATGGCAACCCAACCACAATTAAATGGAGTAATGGCACTACCATGACCTTATCTCCAGATAGTAATGCTACTGCTAAAGCAGTTTTTTATAAATCCGGTACCAATGGCAATACGAATGTAATGTGGGCTTATGCACGTTATGGGCTTGGAAGAGTTGTGGCCGCAGGAGATAGCTCTCCTTTTGATGATGGCACAGGGGCTACTGGTTTATACAACGGCTACACACTAGATGCTTCCGGCAATCATCAGTTGCTAATTATGAATTCTACAATTTGGTTAGCTACCCTGCCCTCCGGATTACCCATAAAATTTACAGATATTACCGGTTTTAATAGTAATAGCAGTACTGCCATTGTGTGGCAAACTAACCAAAGTAGCTCACAGACTAACAGCTACCAAATAGAACGTTCCGCTAACGGGAAAGATTTTACTACTGTAGCAACAGTAATATCAGCAAGAAAAAGTGGCATTGTCAGTTATCAATGGACTACCAACGAGACAATTACCAGCAATGTTTATTATA
>JANYEU010000064.1 GCA_025362915.1 Chitinophagaceae bacterium
CGGCTGATTCCTCTTTTCTATTTTGTAATGCTTATACAACTAAATTTGTCGCCTTACTAAATTTGGGAAATAATATGTTTTGGTACGAATCGGATGTACGAGGGGTTGAAGAAAAGAAAAGATTTGCAGAGGATCCGAAAACGCTTTTTTATGGTAGTTCTTCTATAAGACTTTGGGATAATTTGGATAATGATTTTGCTGAATACAAGCCATTGAACATGGGTTTTGGCGGTAGCACACTGGCAGCTTGTATAGTTTATTTTGATAGATTGATGGCAGGACTAAACCCTGATATATTTGTGCTTTATGCTGGCGATAATGATTTAGGCGATGGACGGCATCCCGAAGAGGTCTTTATTTTCTTTAAACAAATGATAACAGAATTGCGTAAACGGTTTGGTAATATTCCCATTTTATATGTATCTATCAAACCAAGTATTACCAGATATTCTATCATGGAACAAATTAGGTTTACAAACCAATTAATTTCTTCAGAAATAAAGAAAATGAATGATAATGTTTTCTTTGTTGATATATTTGAAAAGATGCTAGACGGAAACCGGTATCCCAATAGGCTCCTGTTTCAATCTGAAGGTTTACACATTAACGATAATGGCTATGCTATATGGACTAAAACTATCAAGGATTTTATGATAGGGCATAATATTAATTTACGTTAAAACAATTCCAAATGTATACAGCTTTATCCTCCGTTGTTACACCACTTGGTTATAAAAGGGAATACTACAAGTGGTTTAGCCAACATTTGCAACGAGATATGGAACTGTTGGTGTTTGGCACGGGCGGCGAACCAGTGATTTTTTTTCCCACACGTACTGCCCGGTTTTTTGATTATGAAGATTGGAAAGTGGTGGAGGCGTTTAAAGACAAGTTACTGGCGGGAGAACTACAATTGTATTGCATTGATAGTGCCGACCAACAAAGCTTTTACAACAAGGCAATACCTCCAGCCGAAAGGATTACAAGGCACGGTCATTTTGAACAATATATTTTACAGGAATTGATGCCTTTTATCAGGCAACGAAACAATAACACACACTTTATTTCAGCAGGATGTAGTTTGGGAGGTTATCACGCGGTTAATCTGGCATTCAGGTATCCATTATTGTTTTCTAAGGTAGTGGCAATGAGTGGACGGTACGATTTAAGCCTGAAACTTTCTTACTTCAATGATTTGTTTGATGGGCATACTGACGATCACATCTACAGTCATACACCTACTAAATTTCTTCCACATATATTTAATCCACACAGTTTGGAGTTGCTACGGAAACTGGATATTACCATTGTGATAGGGGAGGAGGATGCCTTTCTGGAGAACAATAACTTGCTGCACCAACAGCTTACAGATAAACAGATTGACCATAAATACTATGTATGGAAGGGAGAAGCGCATAAGGCGCAATACTGGATTCAGATGGTGCAGCTTTATTTTTAGGTTCTATGGTTTAAATACCTACCACACTCTACTTTCAATTTATTACTTATAACTTTTTTAAATGCCCATTGCCTCTACACCCTCAGCACCTTATTACGCAGTCATTTTTACTTCCATTCAAAAGGAGAAGGTAGAAGGCTATGCTTCTATGTCTGACCGTATGATAGAATTGGCGGCGCAGCAACCAGGTTTTCTTGGCATAGAGAATGCAAGGGAAGAAATAGGCATTACTATTTCGTACTGGGATTCTATGTATTCAATAAAGCTTTGGAAAGAGAATGCAGAACACCGCATTGCCCAAGAACGTGGTAAATTACAATGGTATGAGCATTATACCGTAAGGATTTGCTTGGTGCAACGGGAATATAGCTTTTAAAGTAATTATGAGTGATGAATTATGAGTGATGAGTACTCATAATTCATCACTCGTAATTCATATTTATCTCTCCATCTTATAGCACCATCTTTTTAGTTTTCCTTCAAAGTCAAATGGGGTTGTTGCCTTGGTAATATCCTTTATCGAACTTGCATTTATGGCGGCATTATCCATCACAAACTTAGTGAAGTTGGTACTGAAATAAATGACTCCTCCTTTGGTTGTGGCAGCAAGCATATCGTTCAATAACTCAACATGGTCTCGTTGAATATCCAGAAAGTCTTTCATTCGCTTACTATTACTGAATGTGGGTGGATCCATTATCACCAAATCAAAACTATTGGGCTGCAATGTTTTGAGCCATTGTTTTACATCGGCATGAATGAAATGATGGATGGTTTCATCCTTCAAATTATTCAATTCCATATTCTGCTCAGCCCATGTGAGGTATGTCTTAGATAAATCAACCGTTGTTACGGAAGCCGCCTTTCCCGCAGCCGCATACACCGAAAAAGAACCTGTATAGGCAAACAGGTTCAGCACCCGTTTGCCTTCGCATTCATTGCGTACCATATTTCGGGTAATACGATGATCCAAGAACAAACCCGTATCCAAGTAATCAGTCAGGTTTACCAAAAACTGTAAGCCTTGTTCCATCACCGGAAAGTACTCTGCCTTTTCATCCGTCTTCTCATATTGGTCTAGCCTGTTTGCTTTTCTTTTGCGCTGTTTTATGTACACTTTTGCATCATCTACAGGCAGTATGCCACATATTATTGCCACACATTCTTCCAGCCATTGCTCATGTTCTTCGTCCGTCATGCCATGCCTGCGTAGGTATTCTGCCAAATAAACCTTATCATCATATAATTCTATACAAAAAGGAAATTCGGGCAGGTCATGGTCATATACACGGTAACATGAAATGTTTTGTCGTATTGCCTGTTTGCTTTTGTGCTTATAAACCTTTAGCAACCGGTTATAAAACATGACCATCTTTTCATTCATCGGGCAAAAATAAGGTTGGTAGGAAGATTAATAGGTAGTTATACTTTTTAAATTATATGGTCGCAATCTGTTACTATAATTTCAATAAAATAGTAATGTCACAATAAGAACGATAATGAATAAGAAGAAATACAAGACTATATAAGATGCTGGGTAATCATTTTCTACTATTAATTGATTAGATATAAATCTTCGGTTGCATATTTCTCTGCGAAGCATATCAAGAATAAACTGAAGCCCCTTTTTTAATAAAGAAACATGAATCGAATAAATTCGATGCCACATTTTCAATTAAAAATATAACATCGAATAAATTCGAACCTATTTTTTCAAATGAAAAACATGAATCAAATAAATTCGATGCCACATTTTCAATTAAAAAAGGTACATCAAATAAATTCGAACCTATATTTTACATTGAAAAACATGGGTCAAATAAATTCGATGTTATATTTTGGATTGAAAAAGATACATCAAATAAATTCGAGCCTATTTTTTCAATTGAAAAACAGGGCTCGGAATTGTATTAACTACCTTACTGAACGAAAAACTTGCTTCATTTTTATCTCGTAGACAATGTTTGATAAATAATGAAGTGCAAATAATATTTGATTGCCTTAATAGCCCACAGACGATGTGTTGAATAATAACAATAACGATTGTTGATAGAATAAGATGCCAGATAACACAAACAAATAGCCGATTGAATATTTATCTATCAACTTATCTGAATAGTTATACGCTCACTTTATTTATCCCTAATTAGATACTGTTACTGCTAATTGCTCACTAATTATGGCTAACTGTTTGCTGTCAACTGAGTTATATACCTCACCAAACTACGCTTTGCTATGGGCAATAACGTTTCCTCGATGGGCAGGCTAAGGCTTGTTTGCACAGCATATACCGCAGGGTTGGGCATAAACGACCTATTGCGTATCAGTTCTGCCTTTATGTTGTGGTGCGTGTTTACAATGCTGCGTTGCCAAGTGGCAATATAATCGGTAACCATGCTACGGTAGCGCTCATCATGCTTCTCAAAAATACCTATCCGGTATTGATACACCATTGTATGGCTGGTATTTCCATTACACAAGAAAAAATATCCTTCCTTATGGTCTAATGGCATAATGCCAATGGGTTCTATGTTCAGTTTATCCTCCACAAACTCATAAATTTCAGTGCCGCTGCTGATGGTCTGTTTCATGGTATGGGCAGAGTAATTAATAATTTCCTCCAGTTCCTGCATCATACTGTCGTCCTCTATCATACTCTCGTAAAGCACTTGCAGCTTTTGTATTTGTATGCCCGTAAGCCGCTTGGGAAACTGCTCCTGCAAATACCTTTTATTTTCCCTAAAAGCAACGAGGTTGTTGTAATGAAAAATAAGGTCTGCTAACTGCGGATACAGTTTGTTCTCATTAAAACACTTGGTTATCTGCTGTAGATAAGCCAACAATGTGTACTTTTTCAATTCAAAATCGATGTAACCATCTGCAAACCATGTTTGAGATAAAGTTTTCATGCGCTCCTGTTTTTAGTTTTAAATAATAAAGTTTACTATCCTATCAATTCTCTGACTCAAAATACATAAAACCGTGGATTAATTAATAAAATCTACGATATTTTCGGTTAAATTGTTTTTAAAATGGAATGAAAATGCCCCATAGCAGACTGCTACAGGGCATTATTGTTATCATGATATTGGAAAGATATTTTAATAGCCAACAGTAGCCATCAACTTATTACTTACGACTTTTAACTCTCTACTATTAAAACTTTACTTAGTTACCACAACCTTAAACGACTTCTTATAGCCTGTTTTATCAAACGCAGTAACAATATAATCCCCTGCATACAAGGTTGCTGTTTCTATAATAGATAATGTACTTCCTTGCGGGATTGATTTGGTAATCAATCTATTTCCTTTCATATTGGATACAATCAATTGAATATCATTCCTAACCATATCATTTGCCTGTACCACAATAAAATCGGAAGTAGGATTAGGGAATACCCTCAAGTTAAAGGCTTCTTTTTGGTAATTAACTGTAATGATGTTAGAATATTTATAGCTCCCTTTCCAATCATATTGTTTTAAACGATAATAGTTAATTCCCTCAATGGGAGATTGGTCAGCATAACTATAATTGGATAGGGTAGTGGTTGTTCCCTTACCGTTTACACTGCCTATTGCCTGATAAGTTTTAGCATCTGTGCTTCTCTCAATAGTAAAGCTTTTGTTTAATGATTCATTGGATGTTGACCATTTTAAAAGCGTTGTATTATTAGCAACATTCCCTTCAAAAGATACCAGATTTACTGGCAATGGATTGCCTTTATATTCTGTAACAGTCTCGGTTATGGATGTTACCTGTGCGTTGGAATATACACCATAAAAGGTTGGCCCAACCACATAAGGATAAGCGGAATTCCAGTTGGCATCTATGGTTGCAAAGTAGCAATAGGTACCAGCAGGGTATTCCGGCGTTACACAAAACCGACCATTGTGTTCATCCAAATAATCGGGAGTGGCTGTAGAGATTGTATTATACTGATAATCTTCCCTGAAGTAGCCTAAAAAGTAAGTACTACTTACATCAGGCCCTGCCGTAACAGAACTTCCATCAGAATAAGTACTCCTTTTTGTGATATTCCTTAGTGCATAACTCGATTTCATTCTTGTAATGCCGCCCGTGCCATCCACATTTTTGTAAGCGTATGCCCCATAAATAGGGTATCCATCATAAGTAAACCCAAGCAAAGGGGAATGCTTTGTACTATCTATCGAATACAAACCATCGGATGCATATAGGCTGCAAACGGTAGATATCACTTTCAAATCAAGGTTAAATGAACTGGGGTTTTGATGGTGATGATAGTTGCCCATGGCAGGATGCCCCTTCACACAATCAAATCCAGCTAATTCGCCTACTATTGCGTCCCTGTTCCATATACCATCGCCCCGAACGGTACTCATTGGGCCGCCTGCAAGCACATTACTGGCATTATTCCAGGAATAGCCATCTCGATAGTCAAACAAGGCAACGCCATTAATAAACACGCCGATGTTTCCTCCGGTAGTATTGGTATGGCTACCAGTCTGTGCTGTAGGATCCAGCGGTATCTTGAAAATAGTGTTCTGCGTTGTCGCTATAGATGGGTTCCTATCCAGATATGGGCCGGTGGGATAGGAGGGAAGCCCGTTAGCCCTGATATAGACGTAGTTGCCAGAGTAATAAACGGTCTTTACATTGGCAGAATCACTGTCTTGCGTCACCGTACTATTGCCT
>JANYEU010000076.1 GCA_025362915.1 Chitinophagaceae bacterium
ATTTCAATAGTCCCTGTCACAAACGCACCTTTTGGGTCGGCTCCAACATTTACATATCTTGAAATAGTTACTATTTTTGAATTTTTAAAAACGCTTGTGTAGAAATTAATGACTTCTTTGCATTGTTATTAAACCATAAAAAAGGCGTTATTTTTTATATGTATTTATTTTACAAAAAATACGATTATTCTATAAAAGATAATTGCTGTTTTATCAAAATGCCAAATTTATAATGTACTAATAAGTGGTGGGTAATACATGTTTAAAATATGAGTTACTCATTAAATAATTCGTAACTATTCAGTACCAAAAGTAGCTATTAAATGTAATGCGTTTAAAACGTTATTACCAGATTTGATGGTGGTATCTATTACGGATCTTAGGATGGCGAATACATTTGCGTTTTCAAGCGACTTGAACTGACCTGATATTTTTTGTTTTACCTTAATATTTCTAATAGCCCTTTCCGAGCCGTTATTGTCGGATGGCACATTTGCTTTGCTTAAAAAATATAAGATACAGTCCTGCTTTGCCAACAACTTTTTTTGCAAAGTCTTTGACTTTTTAAATTGGTCTTCAATAGGAAATTGTAAAGACTCATTTAGTTTTTCAAACAGGGCTTCCCGTTTTTTATTTTGATAATAATAATCGGGTACTGTAAGTTCTTTTTTTAGTTCGAGTGCTTCGAGCAAGATAGCTTTGAAGTCTTTGGCCCAGGTGCAGTTATCTTTATATAGTTCATTGATATAATTAAGATCCCGTAGTAAATGGGCGCAGCATATTTGATGTGCTTTTGCAATCATTTTAAAATGGCAGGGCCATCTGTCGTGCACCAGTACTGCATTTGGCAATCCATTGCTGAATACCTCTTCTATTGTTTGAAAGCCTCTGCCTGCGGCACATACAATGTAGGTAAGTTGAGCGTTTTGCCATGTCCATGCCCAATGATTCTTACCATTTATGTTTACGCCTGTTTCGTCTGCGCCTACATAAGTGGCTTGTTCTATTTTAGCTTTGATTTGATCGTACACTGGAGTTGCTTTTTTAGCCATGCGCTGCAATATATTGTATATCCCGCCAGTGCTTAAGGGCAACCCCATTACATCTTTTAAAAACTCCTGCATCCGGTTGTAAGGCATGTATTGGCGGGCGTTTAAATAACTTACCAGCGTTTCTACATTTGGACCATATTGAACCGGGCTGGCTACATGCTGAGGGAAACTTCCCTGCATGGTTTGTCCGCAACTACACTGCTTCCTATACAACCGGTGCTCTATACATTTCATTACAATAGGAGGAATATCCAACAACTGCCTGCTGCTTATCAATACTTCCGGATGACCACTTAAATCATTGCCACAATTGCTACAATTATCAGGAACATGTTTGATGATTTCATCGACTTTAACGCTGCATTGAAGGGTGGTACCTTCATGACCCGGCTGGCCTCCGACTTTCTTACCGGATGATACCCGAAGGCTTTGATTTGTTTTAGGTCGGTTTTGATCTTGCGATGGAGGTATATGACTGTTATTACTGTTCTTCTTATTTTTTAACTCGGTGATCTCTATTTGTAGTACTATATTTTGCTCATTAAGTGACTCAATCTTACTTTCCAGGACATCAATTTTGGCATTACATTTTTCAATTAAATGGGCCTGTTCGGTAACCGTTTTATAAAATGTTTGAAGTAGTAAATTTAAGTCCAAAGTATAATTAAATTGAACTGCAAAGGTTAGATACAAAATCGCTAAAACCTAGTATTAACAAGGGTTGTAATCCACAAAGGCCAATAGTTATTAACAAAAAAACACCTCGAAAAGTCGATTTTCTTAAATAATGCTTTATAGAGTGAATATTCAAAAATAAAAAATTTCCATTTTGATTTAAACGACAAAATTTTTTAAAAAAGGCACCTAAAAACACCTATTTTAAAAGACATTTTGGCAAATGTGCATAACTATTAGATTTGTTTGTAGAAATACGGCAAAAAGACCCGAATTTGGTACTGAATAGTTACTAATTTTTAACTAAAAAACTTTTAGCTACATCCCCACCAGTTGTGTACACGTAGTCATTTAAAAAACCATAATACCTGCTACCAGTTTTTTGAGAAGATTTAGAAGCGCCAATTAATAATGAATAAGGAGAGTTAGCATCTGTAGGATCATCCTGATTATATTGTATACGCCGCTGATCAGGAATATACTGGTCTAAAATATTAAAACTACCAAACCAATGTAATTTAGCATCATATTTTTTTATGTTATGCTCCCCTGTTATTTGTGTATTAAAAAAAGTATTGGCTTTAAAAGCTAATTCAGTAGCCCTGATATTATCTCCTGTGTTTGGATTAACATCAAAATCTTTTCCTGTTCTTAAAGTAGCATAGTTAGTGGTGTTAACATTCAGCATATTTTTAAAAGAAATTTTGCTGTTGTTACCTAACTGAAGTGTAATATTAG
>JANYEU010000116.1 GCA_025362915.1 Chitinophagaceae bacterium
GTAATATAAAAGTGTTTAAACTCATAATTCATAACTCATATCTCATAACTAAAGGCTAGGTCTTGCTAGAATCGGCAATCATATCCATCATTTGTTTTAGTTCCACCTCGCTCAGGTAACGCCATTTGCCTGGAGCAAGGCTTTCCAGTTTTATGTTCATGATGCGGATGCGTTGTAGGCTTTGTACCTTATTGTCAAGGGCTTCGCACATTCTACGAATCTGACGGTTTAGTCCTTGCGTAAGTACAATCTTAAAGTTGTGCGTACTTAATCTTTTTACCAAGCATTGCTTTGTCATACCATCTTTTATGCGCACACCACCAGCCATCCTTTGTATAAAATGACCATCTATAGGGCTACTTACCCGCACTATATATTCCTTCTCGTGGTTGTTACCAGCCCTAAGTATCTTGTTTACTATGTCGCCATCGTTTGTAAGAAGAATCAATCCTTCTGAATCCTTATCCAATCTTCCAATAGGAAAGATTCTTTTTGGGTGATTGATATAAGCTATGATATTACCCGGAATCTTTTCCTCGGTTGTAGTGGTAATGCCTACAGGTTTGTTGAAAGCGATATAGAGTAGTTTCTCTTTCTTTTTAGATTGTGATGGTGTGGTGATGATGCTACCATCCACTTCTACGGTATCACCTGGTTTGTAACGGTTACCTAATTGCGCAAGCTGATCATTCAGTAAAACCCTTCCTTTGGTTATCAAATTATCTGCTTCGCGGCGAGAGCAATAACCTGTATCACTGATAAACTTATTTAAACTGATTGATGCGTCTTGCAATGTCTATGATTAAATCCATGAAACGAATAGTTGCAAAGAAAGCGAAAAGTCATTAGTCGAAAGTCAAAAGTCGAGAGTGTAAAGTAAAACGAGAGTTGTAATTTAAAAGTTGCAACTCCAGACTTATGACTTTCGACTTTCAACTTTCGACTAATACTAATGAGAGTGCATTAATTTAATAATACTATTTACCAATGTGTTGGTGCTTGTAAGAATAACAAGTAGTCCAACGCCTATCAATACCTTCTTTACAGGTATTTTACCTACCAATCTTGCTGCTATGGGTGCAGCAATTACACCACCTACGATTAATCCAAGCACATCGAAAATAGGTATGTGTTTTAATAGAATAAAGAAGGTAGTGGCACTTGCAAACACCACAAAGAACTCTGCCAGGCATACCGAGCCAATTACATAACGGGTACTTTTGCGCTTGGATATAAGCGTGCTGGTAACCAATGCACCCCATCCTCCTCCGGCAAATGCATCGAGGAATCCACCAGCACTAGCCAACCATCCAGCACCCTTCACTTTGTCTTGCGTGATATGTTTGCTGAATGCCTTACGGATAATATAATAACCCAAATAGATGGTATAAAACGAAAGTGGTATGCGCACATAAGTGGAATATTCTTTTGCATAAACTGCCAATGTTGCCCCAACAATAGCCCCTACAACGCCCGGAATAACCAATGCCTGGAATAATTTTTTATTGATATTGCCAAAACGATGATGACTATAGCCAGAAACCCCACTACTAAAAACCCTAGCCGAATGCACCCTGCTACTTACAATGGCAGGGTTGACACCAATGGCCAAAAGGAAGGTGGTAGAGATGGTGCCGTAGCCCATGCCAAGGCTTCCATCCGTCATTTGGGCAATAAAGCCAGCCAACATCATTAATAGGAAAGAGTTAATATCTATATATTGGGGCAGCGATTTTAACCCAGTGGCAATAGTGCCATAAGGGAGATAAGTAAAAAGGGCATGACCAATAATCATCACCACAAAAGCAAGTAAGCACCATTTTACTATTTCCTGCCACTTCTTTTGTTCTGGTTTGTCCTCCTTTAGGTCTTGTTGTTTAGCAACGAGGGTTTTGGTTACCTCATTCAGTGTGTTTACCTTGTTCTCGAAATCACCTTTTAGTTGGTCGCGGTATTTTTGCATATTATCCAATAATTCATCTATTTGTTCGGGCAGAACATCATTCATCAATTCCTTCACCCGTTTTGCTATTGTGGGCGATTTTCCATTTGTAGAGATGGCAATCTTTAGGTTTCCTTTTTTAACAATACTTCCCAGATAAAAATCGCAGAGGTCTGGTTTGTCGGCAGCATTAATCAACAGTCCTTTTTGTTTAGTGTCGGCAGCTATGATGGTTGCCAATTCAATATCATTCACCGCGGCTATTACCAAGTCCTTATTATCCAAATCGGAAATATGATACGCCTTTTCAAGTAATGTAATATTGGTATAGTTGCTGGCAAGGGCTTTAATGTCGTCACTAATAGAGATGCCAACAAGGGTAATAGCCGTGGCGGGGGAATTATTGACGACTGCTTGCAATTTTTCCAGACCTATAAAGCCACCACCAACAATCAGCAAACGAAGTTTTTCCAACTTAATAAAAACGGGAAATAGTGTGTTAGATTGTTTCAAGATTAAATCCATTAGCCTACAAAAATAGTGGGTTAGGTTGGATTAAGGTTTATCTAATTAGAAAAGAAAGAAAAGATGCCCGCCGAAATTAACCAAGAATGAGCATTTTATTTCATTTTCGCTTCCTTTATTAACGCCAAATTGTTCTCATTCCAAAATACTAACCTGTTTTCTCTTCGCAGAATGGTATCTAAAATAAAATTTAGGTACTATATCACTTCCTTGATGGTGCCTAAAATAAAATTCAGGTGCTATAACGCTTCGCAGATGATGCCTGAAATAAATTTAGATGCCATATTGCTTGCCGGATAGTACCTAAAATAAAATTTAGGTATCATACCGCTTCCCAGTTAGTACCTAAAATATATTTTAGGTACTAACTGGGAATAAATATAGGCGTTCAAACTTTCACTTTCTTGGATATTGAACGTAAGTTGAGTAAGAAAGCCTTAAGAAACGGGTATTATTTGGTAAAATAACGATTGAAAATAATTTTCGAAAATGAATAAAATAATTAATTTGGAACTTTCAATTAAATAGTATATTTGTTTCGTTCTAAAAAACACACATCGTTTCTTATTAGGTTATTACTCCACTATAACAAAAGTGTAGCCGCAACAGGGGATATCGCGATGATTGGTTAAATGTTTTATAATCATTTTTTCATCGCGTTAAATTTACTTGTTATGGGTACTATCATCAAACGTCCTCAGTCAAACATCGATCGCCAAAGGGCATTAAACAAAGGAAAAGCAAAGATGGACAGCGTGCTGCCCGCTGATAATGTATTAACTGCGGATACTTCTGCGCGCCTCACGGCCGCCAATGCCAACTATAATGCTGGATTTGCTGCCATTGCCGCTGCAGCACAAATTTATCATGAGAAGGTAGATCTTTTCAGACCACATCGTTTACTCTTAAAAGATTATATAACTATTTATTTTACCACTATGGGTAGTTGCATCAAGATAGATACAATACCTGCCTCGGTACGCGCCATTTTTGGGTTGCCAATATCTAATGATAACCTGCCCGACTTGAGTACTGATGACAAACTAATGGCAATGGGTGCATTGGTGCTTAGTGGTGATATTGTTCGCCTTGCCGCTGGCGGAATACCCATTACCACACCTACCGTTGCCGAATATACTGTTGTTTATAATGCTGCCCATGCGGCGATGAGTGCCATTAGCAATGCACTTACTATAATAACCAATGCAAAGAATACGCTTAATAACCAAAATGTAGAAATAAATGATGTTATCAAACATGTTTGGGATGATGCAAAATCGAAATATAGCCTGGTGCCACCAGCACCAAGAAGGGTGCTTTGTAGGCAATGGGGGGCACGATTTGAAAGCAGGGGCGTGGCATCTGAAATTACGGGTGTATGTACCGATAGCATAACGCATGCCTTCTTATTTAATGTACAGATACACATAAAGGGAGTAGGGCATATGGTGGAAACTGATATTGACGGTAATTATACGATTAATACCATCCTGTATGAAGATATTGAAATAGTAGCCAAACTAGCAGGTTATGAAGACCAAATTGTTGACTTTGTTAAGGAAGATGGTATAGCCAAAGTGGTTAATATTGTGATGGTGAAGAAGATAGTATAGTTATAAAATAAGAAGATAGGATATATAAAAGCCCCTTTCCACAACTGGAAAGGGGCTTTTATATTTAACCGATGCTTGTTTTAAAAGTGGGAGGAAGTACTATTTAGAAAGGTCAAAAGGTTAAATATTTCCTAAATAATAACTGAATATCTAGAAACTAAAACAATATTTTTACTAAACCAAAACTAGGTTAAGTTCTTTAAATTTGGTTTTTAATCTTTTTTTAATCTTTTTCTGATACTTTTTTATAGTAATCTCTTTTACCTCACAATTGGATAATGTATATTGGACATTTATTTTTTTTAATTAGCTAAAGCTGCTTAATACTTAAGCGCTACATCGTTATATTTGCCAAAAGATTTTTTGAAACGGTTGTATGCCTGATTAGTGTTTACATTGTTTGCTGTGAATTAAACGATTGAAAGCAATGAATTCTTTTTTTGGAACAACTACTCCTAAGTCGATAATTTTTTAGTTTCATCATTTAATTAAAGCTTTTTATGAAAAAGATTTACACATTCGGGCTTAAAAGCCTA
>JANYEU010000127.1 GCA_025362915.1 Chitinophagaceae bacterium
TGCAGAAAGCTCTGCTTCCAATGCCGCTTCCAAAAAGGATTTGTAAAGCGGTGCCAAGGCACCTCCTTTTCCCAAAAGGGGTTTGCCTGTTTTCAACTGCTCCAAGGCATGCGTTTTTACCGCCTCATAATCAAACCTAAATGACGTGTCTTTTTTATCTCTCATAATTTATCCTGTTAAAGGTCTAATTTTATTTTGACCTTGACACAGTTTAAATTACATTCCCTGCAATAACTACGTAGTTTTTCTGGAAATTCTGCTACTTATTTCCCTATTCTGTCATGCTTTTTACAGTTATGTCATGTATTCGATTATTATTATCCGTAGTGGGATGTAGCACGGTAGTTGACGAATTATTAAAAGAATCGGCGCAGTTCTTTTTAGTATATTTTCCTCTATTCCCTGTCAATGACGGCATTGCGAGAACAAGGTTAACAATAATTTTTTATTCGTTTAATCAGTTAAATCGCACAATCATGTCACAAGCAGTATTGGGTATGTCTGGAATGAATGTTCCGAAAAGAGTACTAAAAGCACGTCACATTGCCTCCAAACTAACCGGCAATTCTAGTTACACCACACCAAGCCCCGCCATTATTCAAATTACAGACTCGGCAACCGCCCTGGAAAAAGCCTATAATGATTCGAGGAGCAAGGATGAGGGCATGATGACCATCCTGCGAACGAAGTACAAGGCTTTTAAGTTGCTGATGGTGTTGGTATTGGCCTACATCCAACAGGCAAGCGGTGGAGATGAAATTATTATTGAAAGTGCTGGTATAACTACCAAAAAACCGCCTGTCCCTACTCAGCCGGTAAGCAAGGCTTTGGGGTTGAAAGGGGTAATGGGTGCATTAGCAGGGCAGACCATCTTGAAATGGAAGGCTTTGCAATTCAGGAAATCTTATATAGTTGATAAAAGTGCCGACGGCATCACTTGGGTAGATGCCAAAAGCCCTTGCACTAGGGCGGGTGTGATAGTAACCGGATTGGTGCCAGAAACATATACCTGGTTTAAGGTGGCGGGTGTGAACATATTTGGACAGGGCGAATGGAGTGATCCTGTAAGGGTGGAAGCGAAGTAGGGAGAGAATGTAGGAAGGCTATATACATAAGAAGGCTATCACATTGGATTGTGGTAGCCTTTTTTTGTGTACCTATAAGTCCTATCCCCTATCTCCTAAAGGGTGACATGGAGAATGGGTGTCCAGCTTCAATCATTGATGATTGGAATTACAAGGGTTGGTATCTGGGTACAATGAGCATTATTTGTTTTGTAAATCCTTTAAAATTCTTTGATGGGTTTATTACCCATAAGGCAATCGATCATATTCAGCACCAAATAGTTCCAATTCTGGAAACCCTTGTTCATAATTGGCTCACCGCTGTCGGGATTGTAGTATTCATGAAGTGCACCTTCCTTTTTAAAATCATTGCCAAAAAGCATAATCGTCTTGCAAGCCAATTCGTTGGCTTCTTGTTGGAAACCATATTTTAAAAGTCCACGATACACCATGTAATTTGATATTCCCCATACAGGCCCCCACCAGTTAGATGGGTTGCTAGATGCCCTTACGCTGTACATTTTCTCCAGTTTAGACAAGGTACGGATGCCATACCTGGCATTAAAGGTTTTGGTATCCTTATAATTTTCTGCCACCATTCTTTTAGCCTGTTGGGGCGTGGCTATACCTGCCCACATAGTCATAAAGCCCGACCATACACCTATACGTTGTATCAACCTACTGTAAGTGCGGGGCATTCCCTTGTGCAAAACCATTGTATGTCCAAAAATAATGGAAGGCTGGTTGGTAATAGGCCTTAGATCAAGATCGACAGAATAATAAAAGCCATCCTTTTCATCCCAACAATTGGTCTGGATTGAGTCTTTTAGGGTTTCAGCATCTTTTTCATATCTAACACCCATTGTATCCAGTTTTAAACAGGCAGATAAATAAGACATGGCCTTTAGCTCCTTATACATCAGGCAGTTTAAATAGATGGAAGCGGAACTCCGGTTTGGACGGAAGAAGGTGGAAGGGTCATTATCCACACCAATAGCCAAATCATCCTGCCAAAAGAACAGCCCTGTTTCCTTGCTATGGTGATGGGTTTGGTAGTTATTGATAAAGGCTTGCATCCGATTGAATTTATCGCGGAGCCATTCAGCATTTCCATTATTGAGCTTGGTTAAAAAAGCTGCATGTTGTGCAATGACGGGTTTGTGCATATTGGTACCATATATATCGGTCGGTTTTAGTTTTGCAGGGTCAGAATTCTTAGCAATCACCATCGGCATATATCCATCGGCAGTATCTGTATAGGCCAAATAGTTAAGCACACAGCCCTGTTCGTAAGCTACGGCTTCACTTTTATCTGCTACAGTACCTTGGTCTTGCAATATCTGCCTGAGTGCAATATTGCTAAGCCACGAATCCCAATCCCAAAGCACATTGGCATAAGAGTGGCTTCCCGGTGTTATAAAAGGATATAACAATGCATCTACAGGGGGCTTATACATCTGTTTATAATCTTCAAAAAGATATTTTTTAATCACCTTAATGTTATCAGCAACACTATCCGGTATCTGGGCAAATAGGGTATTGATGGCAAGCATGGCTGTGAAGCAAAGCAGCCAGGTTTTAATTTGTTTAATGTTCATTCAATAAAGTATTTGTTGTACATCTACAATTGGCATTAACGCACAATAAGAGAAACAAGAGATAGTTATTTACAACTTCTCGAACCTGCTTGAAATACTTTGTGTATCGTTCTTTAAAATGATGGAATGGGTTCCTGCCGCCAAACCTGCAAGGCTTATCTGATGGCTGTTTTGACCAGTTGTTGCGTTTATGGCAACCTCTTTTACAACAACACCTT
>JANYEU010000145.1 GCA_025362915.1 Chitinophagaceae bacterium
CTTGGATCAGCACTGTTTTAGAACTAACAGGAGAACTATGAAAAACCCTATTGTACTTAACCTTATTGAAAAAGCAATAGTAAAAAAAGTAATAAACTATAAGTATTTAAAGGCTTTAGCAGCTTAAGTATATTAGTCTATTGAATAAAATGGACAAAAAATCATTTTAATAAGAAATTATCATGGATTTGATGTAAAAATTACCGCCTTGCTTTCAATACAAAACAAGGAATGAAATACAATCCAAGGTTATTCCAGCAAACATATGTATAGGGGAAACTGCATAGGGAATTTTCAGCCACCAATCCCACTAATGAACACCAATAAAAATATAAGCGTTTATTAATGAGATTGGTGGCAAATTAAAACTACATTAGAAAGTAAATCGGAAACTTCCGAACACCCCAAAACGATTGATAGCCTGACTTGAGGAAGCGGCAGGAGTTAAACGCCAAACAAAATCTACCCTGAATACCTTAAAGATGTTATCTACACCAGTGCCCAATTCCATATATACCTTTCCATTGAGACTATTGTAAGGATAATTGCCTACAAAGTTGAGGTTTTGGTTTTGGCTGGATAAAGTACCAACCACCCCTTTTGCACTCCAGAACTGTCTTAATTTCATGTTGCGTGTAAGGGGAATATATTTAAAGATGCCACTGCCTATTTTGTGTTCAATATTAAAACCTGCATATTCATCGGCAATAAACTCAAAACGGTTCATTAGGTTAAACGAATATTTATTGTAGTACAAGAGTTCGTTTCCAGGCAATATCTGTAAAAAGTTATAAGGCGCCGTTCCATAAACCTTTCCGCCAAAAAAATTATAATAGAGGCTTCCATAAGGCGAAAGGCTAACATAATCGAACAAGGAAAAATCTATTTTATCATAGGTATAACTGCTCTGCAATACTTTTTTGAAAGCATGGGTGTATTGTAATTGAACAATTGGGTTATCACTTCCTAAAGAAATTCGGTTGAAATTATCTTCCAAGGTTCTTTCTGCATAGGCATATCTAATCTTCGCACTTGCTTCGAATGAATTGAATGGAAGGCCGGAAGTGGTAGGGAAATACTTACTGTCAGGCAAATTTGCCAAAGCAGTGAACTGTTTGCTGGATGCCGAAAGCCCGATGCCGAAGTTTTTATTTGTTTCCTGATAATACTCCAATTTCTTTTCTTCCGACCGTTGAAATTTATAGGGTACATTTTGTCTACGGAACAAAGTGGCAAAAACATTGTCTGTACCAAATTGGTCATAATAAACCTGTCCGTTATCCAAATCGTTTCTGTAAATGGCAGTTACATATCCCCATGGTTCCCTTCCCAACACGTATTTTACTTCGGCCTTGCCCTTAAATTGTTGATCGCCAAAACCATAAGCACCATAACCATGCAAGTAAAGTTTTTTGTTGAAGCCAAAATTTGTTGCCAAATCAAAACGGGTTCTTGTTCCTTCCCAAGGATTACTGCTTAGCCAATAAAACCAGGGTCCAATACGAATATTTCCCAAATCTTTGGTTCCCCTGGTCAGAAATTCTAGCGTATTTCTATAATGTACGTACGTTTTATTACGTTCCAAGGTATCTAACAATTTATAAACTGCCTTTTCGTTTTTATTCAGTTCTTCATGCCTATGATTAGCCCAAAAACTATCCGATTCATTTACATAATTATTGCTCAACTGCACTGTTTCGGTAAGTTTAGATTTACTCAATTCAGTTGAAATTATGTCTGAATTTACTACCACATTCTTGTAAGTGGTAGTCTTTCTCCCCTTTAGCGCTAAATTTTTAGAGCCCAGCGGCGATATGTCGGCCACAAATTTATCCTTGTACAAAAACCATGTGGTATCGTTTATCATCCTATATTCTTGGATGATAGATAGTCCACTAAGGAAGTTTATATTGGCATCAACAGAAGGGCGAAGTGTGATTTTCTGTAAGGCAAAAGTAGTATCATTCACCCAGCAGTCGCCTTCAAATACATCATCTCCTTTTCTTTTTGGGGTAATGCGTAAATGTACCAACCGTCGTTTATTCAAGTACTGTGTATCCAATAATTTATAGCTGTAAAAATTGGGGGCATTGGTGTTGAAAGGGCTGATAAACTCCCTATTAAACACAGGGATTGTATTATTCATCACATTAATGTTTTGATAAAGCCCCCCAAGTTGTTTTATCATACTTTCATTATTAATACCATTTGTTCTGGTAGCTTTTATCAGTTCTCTTACTTTGTGTGGATCTTTCTGAAAGTAATAATCAGAAAGGGTTTCTGTAAGGTAAGCAGGTAAAAAAGGTTTTTCTTCCGATGTGGAATCAATATAATCAAATACAAAGTTCAAGGGTTTTAGCAATGCATATTTACTTAGCTTCTTGGAGTTTAGGTTCTCCAAATCCATCTCTAACTTATTATAAATTTCGTAGCTATAGTTATTCCAATGTGACTTGTCAGTGTAAGGCTTGTGTTTCATGATCTGTTTCCAAAACCATAATGCCCTATTGTATTTTGATTTTACCACTGCTTCAGTTGCAGGCGGTTGCAGTTCTAATTTACAGGTTAATTGTGTACTATCTGCAAGACTTGTAATGCTTATGGCGAGTACTTTATAGCCTACACTACTTATTATGAGTGAATCTGTAGGGTAAATTCTATCTATCTCTAGTGTAAATATTCCAGACGAATCCGTTAATACCCCTTTATTGGCCAATTTAAATTTAGCAGATGCAAATGGCAATGGCTCATCACTTTGTTTATCGAGAATACGCCCAATAATCAATTTTCTCTGAGAAAAAGATTCATTTATAAATGTAAGAAATAAGAAAGCCGATAAGAAGATCCGAAATAAAACTCTGAACATATTCCAAAAATAGGGGTAACAAAGCAATCCTTCACTTTCGAAGCCAGTTAAAAGTTAGAAATGATAGGTAAACGATGTAAATACAATGCCAGTTGACTTAAATCTTCCGTTAGTAGATTCAAATACACCGCCAGTGGATTCAAATCTTCTGTTAGTGGACTTAAAACGTCCGACAGTAGAGTTAAATCTTCCCCCAGTGAACTTAAATCCTCCGTTAGTGGACTTAAATCCTTCGCCAGTAGACCTAAATACACCGCCAGTAGACTTAAATACACCACTTTTGAGGCTACGGGGGTAGTTTTTATGCTTTTAAAGATAAATTAATTGTAGAAGAAGTCTATTCTTGTATTCTAGCAGTTAGTTGATGAAGAATAATTTCCAAGTATGGAATAGCTGGTTTACTTATCCAATATTGCTTTTAAATTTTTTAACCCAATAGCCAAGTCATCACCAATCATCTTATCCATGTTCATAAACAACAGCATCAGGTTCGTTGGATATTTCATTTTTCCAACAAAGCCCCACCTCACTTTTGTTTGGTTGTCATGGTCTGGCTCAACAGTCATATAAGCGTCTGCCATGCCTTCAAATGGTTTTATAAAATGAATGCTGTAGTCTATGCTTTCGTTTTCTACCATTCCCTTTATGGTTTGCTCACCTTTGCCTACATCTTCTTTGTCACTATCCCAATACGATACAAAGCCAACTGTGCCATCAGTTCCTTTAAATTCTTTCTTCATATTTACGTCCATGGAGGCCCACTTGCTATAGTTATTTTGATTTTTTAAGTATTTAATATAATGATACACTGAATCCTTGGGTTTATTGATAACAATCTCTCTCTCCACAGAATATTCTTTCTTGAGGAAGATGGCAGCAATCAGCGCAATTACTATTGTTGCTACGAGTCCAATTAAAATGTTCTTTAAAATCTTCATACAGTTAGTTTAATGTTGATTGAATTGTCAATATTAGACATTTAATCCTTAAACTATGCTGGTTGTATTGAAAATATTTTATCCAAGACCTTTTGTGGCAACAAAAAGCTTCCTATTTAGAGAGTATAAGAATAAACAAATTAAAATAAATTTCCTTTAAAACTACTTAGTCAATAGTATTAACAGCATAAATTAGAATGCAAAACGGGAATGTTTCGAAAACGGTTTATTTAGTAATCTTATAATACTTCAAATGCCAATTTTATACCTATTTTAGCCGCAAAAGGATATTTTTTACTAACGTTAAACAATAAAACGATGGCGCTGCTGCAGAATGCTTTCCACATGCCTACTACTGAAACTACAGAAAAAGGTAATTACCTATTTCCTTTTATCCTCATTACCTCCTTATTCTTTTTGTGGGGTTTTGCCCACAACCTAGACCCAATCTTGATTCCGCATTTAAAAAAGTCTTTCACTCTTACTACCGTTCAATCAACATTGGTAGATACCGCCGTGTTCTTCGCCTACTTCGTAATGGCTATCCCTGCGGGATTCATCATGAAAAAGTATGGCTATAAAACGGGTATCATCATGGGGCTTCTCATATTTGCTTTTGGTTCCTTTCTATTTATCCCTGCGGCAAAAACACAGCAATACAATTTCTTTTTGATTGCCTTGTTTATCATTGCTTGCGGATTAACCATATTGGAAACAGCAGCTAATCCGTATGCTTCCCTCTTGGGCGACCCAAAACATCTACCCAACGATTAAACTTTGCACAATCCTTCAATGGCTTGGCTTGTTCGCTTGCTCCGGTAATAGGTGCCAGATTAATATTAACCAAAGGATACTCTGATGCAGAATTAAACTTAATGACTGCCGCTGATAGGGTACAGGCATTGGCAAAAGAGGTAGAAACATTGATACCGCCCTACTTTATATTGGGAACATTACTGGTATTAATAGCGGTAATATTTACGTTTACCAAGTTGCCAAAGATTCAGAATAGCTCTACAAAATCGGCTAGTCAAAGTATTTTCATGCACTAAAGCATAGTCACCTTTCTTGGGAGTAGCTGCTCAATTCTTTTACGTGGGGGCACAGGTATCTGTGTTTAGCTTGAAAGGTTACAAAGAAAAAAATGGGGAAGACTAATAACATGGATAAACGTAAAAAAATATTGCTTGGAGTGTGATTTAGTGGATGATGAGGCTCTGATTGCCGTATATGAAAACTGTCACAAACGAGAGAATGGGTGACCTGAAATATGGGGCCAGTTCATCCCTCTTTCATAAATGGCAAGTGTTGAAGTAATGTATTAAGCCATTATTGTTGTGTTTCTAACAAGAAAGGTTAATATCACTCTTCATAGTATTTCCAACTATTGGGTTACTCCATGCTTTAACATCCTGCAAGCAAACTTTTCTACCCATTATCCAAACAAATTAATAGCATTGCGCAGCAGAAAGAGTTTCTGGTTTCTGGTTACAGGTTTCAAGTTACAGTTATTGGTTGCATGTAACTGGAAACTGGAAACTTGGAACCTGAAACCCGTAACCTGCAACTTATCTCAAATCTTAAACAGACATTTATGGAATTATTAGGCGTTGGTTCTCGTGTGGTGCATCCCGCTTTTGGCACGGGGGTGGTTATTCGATTGCACAAAAGGGTGTATGAAATTTGCTTCATCGAAAAAGGTATTAAAACGGTGAACAAAGACTTTACGATGGAGATTATAGAACACATTGAAACGGAATATAAGGAGAGTTTTAGTGAGGCGGAAGATGCGCTGATGAAGATATTGCGTGTTTGGAGCGATGTAAATGAGGTAGTACCCATTGGTGATAAATGGACGGGTGGAACGCTGATAATGAAGCCCGGTTCTGATACATTGAAAGAAAAAGAAGTATCCATTGATGTGTTTTTTCATAAGATTGTGATGCTGCGCGATAGACTGCGTGTGCTGGAACAACGCATCAATAGCCACGATAAACTAACCGATGAGGATAAGGTGAATATGCAGCAATATATTACCCGTATTTATGGATCGCTCACCACTTTTAATGTGTTGTTCAAGCACAAGATGGATTATTTTGAAGGGGAGAAAAGCTAGTTTAATTGATAATTGACAATTAATAATTTAGTTAAGGCTTTGTGCTTCTTACTGTCTTGGTGCCTTTGTGGCATCTTTTAAACAGTTAGTTTTGCAACCACTAAAATGTGTAGGATGAAATTGAATAATGGGGTTTTATTGATGGGATTATTGTCTGCGCTTTTGTTTTTTGGAGCCTGTTCCCCTAATAATGTTACCAAGGATGATAGCCTGAAAGATTTTTTTGATAGCAGTAAGGTGGATGGTTGCTTTGCCTTATATGATAATGGTACAGGGCAATTTACTGTGTATAATTTAAGTAGGTACAAGGACAGTGCATACCTGCCAGCCTCTACTTTTAAGATTGTAAATTCACTCATAGGCATAGAAACCGGAAGGATTGTAAATGAGAAGATGGTGATTAAATGGGATGGCGTGGTGCGTAAGCATGACAATGGCGATACCATTAAGGAGTGGAACAAAGACCTTACCATGGCAGAGGCTTTCAAGGTTTCGTGTGTGCCTTACTACCAGGAAGTGGCAAGATGGATTGGCAAGGATACGATGCAGCAATGGTTGGATAGCCTTAAATATGGTAACAGGAAAATAGGAGGAAGGGTAGATAGTTTTTGGTTGGACAATAGCCTGAAAATTACCCCAGATGAACAACTCGGCTTGGTGAAGAAATTGTATTTTGGACAGCTTGGCTTTCAAAAACGTACACAGGACATCGTGAAAAAGGTGATGTTGCAAGAAGATAATGCCAACTATAAATTGTATTATAAAACAGGTTTGGGGTATAGGGAAAACGGAAATAGCATTGGTTGGATAGTAGGTTGGATAGAAGAGAACCATCACCCATATTTCTTTGTTTTGAACATAGAAGGGACACATAATGCTGAATTGTGGACCATAAGAAAGAATATTCTTACGGGGATATTGAAAAAGGAAGGCTTTTTTGAAGGGAAAAAGTAAGCAGTTTGTTAGTTACCAGTACAGGTACTTGTATCCAGTAACTGGCAACTTGCAACATTTATAATTAAATCATAAAAACATCTTGCTCAGTTTTCAAAACATAGAGTTTTTATATGGCCTTGGGATACTGCTTCCATCGGTCGCATTATTATACCTAACCATCAGATGGAAACGAAAGACAAGACAAGCTTTGGGTAATGAAATATTAATTAATCAACTCACCAAAGGCTACTCTGAAAGGAAATATATTATTAAAGTTGTGGCCATCATTGTTACTATAGGTTTATTGATAGTAACTGCTGCCAATCTTCGCAAACCAATAAAAGAAAAAGGAACTGCCGGAACTGGAATAGACATTATGATTGCCCTTGATGTAAGTAAAAGTATGCTGGCTGAAGATGAAAAACCTACCCGTTTGGATAAGGCTAAAGAATTGATTTATAAACTTACCGCCCAACTGCAGGATAACAGAATTGGGTTGGTGGTGTTTGCGGGAAGGGCTTATTTGCAGATACCACTGACCAGTGATATTGGTGCTGCCAAGATGTTTGTAAGCAATGCAAACCCTAATTTGATAAGCTGGCAGGGAACGGTAATTGGCGATGCCTTGACGCTTTGCAACAATAGTCTGGATACAAAAGAAAAGAAATATAAGGCCGCCATACTGATTACCGATGGAGAAGACCAAGACACTAAAGCATTGGATGCGGCAAAAGAACTAACAGAAAAAGGAGTGATTGTGCATACGGTAGGAGTGGGTTCGGTTGCTGGGGCACCAATTATAGAAGGGACAAATGATTATAAAAAGGATGCTGATGGAAATACGGTCATTACAAAACTAAATACCTCCCTATTGCAACAGATAGCCGATGCCACAGGGGGTACATATCATTATTTGGACAATACCGATGCAGTTAGCAATGATTTATCTCAAACATTGAACTCGATGGATAAAAAGGCAATTGGCAATCCGGGTAGTTATGTAGAATATGAGTCGTACTATTTTATTTTCCTTGCAATAGCTATTCTTTTGTTGGTTGCAGAGCTTTTTATTACGGAGAAAACAAGAAAAGCCTTTGTTAATAAGACTGCCATCGCTGTTGCCATGCTATTGTTTTGTTCCTCCTCTGCTTTTTGTCAGAGTAATAATTCTACTATCGTTAAAGGAAATGAATTATATCGTAAGGGAGATTTTAAGTCTGCAGAAACTGAATATGAAAAAGTATTAGGTCAGGATTCAAAAAGTGCAATCGCTGCTTTTAATAATGCCAATAGTTTGTTCCGTCAGCAACAATATGCTGCGGCGGCAAAGCAGATGGAAGAATTGGCTGCTAATACTACAGACCCTATTTTACAGGCAAAAGCATGGTACAATAAAGGTGTGGCAGAAGTAAAACAACAGCAAATGGATGCAGCTGCGGCATCTTTTAAGAAATCATTAATGCTGAATAACAATGATGAAAATACGAGGGAAAACTTGCAGATGGTATTGAATGAGCTGAAGAAACAGCAACAAAAGCAACAGAATAAAAATAAGCCAAAACAAAAAAAGCAGCCTCCTAAAAACCAAGCCGAACAGCAGTTGAATATGCTGCGCGATGAAGAAAAAAGACTACAGTCTGAAGTGCAGCAAAAGAAATTCAAACAAGACGTCGGGAACGAAAAGGATTGGTAGCAGATTACACCAGACCAATTTACTAGTTATTGCACCTGATGTCGCAACCACTTTTGCTAACCTTACCTGTTTTTTCTTCTGTAAAGCCATTAGCCACTTCTACCCAAAATATATTTACAGTATAATAATGATGCATAACCAATTGGTCGTTTTGGCAACAGGCAAAATCTTTTGTGATATTGTAATTTCTACCAAACATTTTGGTAAATGGAGCAGTGATTGTGGAAGTGACAATCAAACCAGTAATTGCGATTGCAGCGATGTTGAGTTTAAAATTTACTAACATGAAATTTTTTTTAATTCAGGGTTAAAATTATTCTTCGATAACTTAAAAGTGACACTTTTCTCATTCTTAAAAAATCCCTTGAACTAGGGGCGTGTTTAATTGGGGTTTAGATATTGTTCTTTTTACATTCTCCTGCATTATCTACGAAATAAAAAAGCATCCAGATTTGGATGCTTTTTTATTTCGTAGAAAGGTAAAGTTTAGTTATTACACCTAATGTCACATCCACCCTTATTAACCTTGCCCGTCCTTTCTTCGGTGAAGCCATTGGCTACTTCAAACCAAAAAACATTTAATGTATAATAATGGTGAAGCACCAGTTGGTCGTTTTGGCAACATGCGAAGTCTTTGTTTGCATTATAATTCTTGCCAAACATTCTTGTAAGAGGCGCAGTGATTGTTGAGAATACAATCAAACCTGTGATTGTAATTGCTGCGATGTTTAACTTAAGATTTACTAACATAACTTTTATTTTTCTTGTAAAGAATTAAATTATTTTCTTTTTTGATGATGTAAAAGTGACATTTATTTATCTACTGGAAAATCCCTTGAATTAGGGGTTGGTGTTTTACTACAAGAATTGGTGCGATTTACTACGAGATTGGATTAAGTAAGACCAATTTTGTTTTAACTGTTTAATGTAGGTGTTGAATATTGATAGATAAAATAACGATACCTGTTCCAGAAACAATCAGTTGCCTGTTTTTTTAGAAGAAATGTGTCCTTCCTTCGTGAATTCATGCTTTTCCTTCACGAAGAAAGGTTGTCATCTCCTGAAATAGCTTATCAGCAAAATGGGCAAAAACGGAGAAGATGGAAACAGAAAAAGTTGGGAATGTATACACTGTTAAGGTGTCGGAAAGTTTTGAATCATCGGGTAAATTAGGGGTTTATGAACCTAGTTTTCGCAGGTGGCTGGTACGAGAATTAGCGGAGGGCAGAATGAGCCCGGGTGAGGCTATCAAACGCTTTAATTTCAATCCAATATCTGGGTTTAAGCTGCTGTCAGATTGGCGTAAGAAGTA
>JANYEU010000172.1 GCA_025362915.1 Chitinophagaceae bacterium
CTTCGTAGATGGTGTAATGATGCTTCGTAGATGGTGCAATGATGCTTCGTAGATGGTGCAATGATGCTTCGCAGATGGTGCAATGATGCTTCGCAGATGGTGCAATGATGCTTCGCAGATGGTGCAATCATGCTTCGTAGAGAGTATTTACAGCTTAAACAGGCTATCTACAAATTCGTGTTTATCAAAAATTAGTAAGTCGTCTATCTTTTCTCCCACCCCAATAAACTTTACAGGAATCTTGAACTGATGTGCTATTGCTAAAACCACACCGCCCTTGGCAGTGCCATCCAGCTTGGTGATGGTGAGGCTATTAACATCGGTGGCAGCAGTGAAATGTTTTGCCTGTTCCAAAGCATTTTGCCCTGTAGATCCGTCCAACACCAACATTACCTCGTGTGGTGCATTGGGTAATAACTTACCAATAACACGTTTTATCTTGGTCAACTCATCCATTAGGTATGCCTTATTATGCAACCTTCCGGCAGTATCTATTATTACAATATCGCTCCCTTTGGATAGGGCACTTTTTACGGTATCAAAAGCTACGGCACTTGGATCGCTGCCCATTGCCTGTTTTACAATTGGCACCCCTACCCTTTCGCTCCAGATAGTTAACTGATCTACCGCTGCAGCCCTGAATGTATCGGCAGCACCCAGCAATACATTGTACCCGGCTTTTTTATAATTGTATGCCAGTTTGCCAATGGTAGTTGTTTTACCAACACCGTTTACGCCTACCACCAGTATTATATAAGGCTTTTTATTGGCAGGAACCTCAAAGTTTTTATAGTCGGCATCGGCAGCATCAATCAATATGGCTTCTATTTCTTCCTGTAATATCCTGTTCAGTTCGCTTGTGCCAAGGTATTTATCCTGCTGCACCCTTTTTTCCAATCGTCCTATTATTTCCAAGGTGGTATCAATGCCCACATCCGCATTTACCAATGCTTCTTCCAGACTATCAAGCACTTCATCATCCACCGTGCTTTTTCCCGCAATGGCTTTTGTTATCTTGGAAAAGAACCCCTCTTTGGTTTTATTCAAACCTTCATCAAGCGTTTCCTTTTCTTTTTTACCGAATAACTTTCCAAAAAAACTCATAGCCCTAATAATTTATGTCAGTAATATATGGCGGTAAAAGTAGCATAAAGTTGATTTAATGAGAATACAAAAGAATATTTCCACATTGGTCTAACATCTATTATTACCCTTTGGATAATAAAATAGATGTTTTACCGTTTTTAAAAAAAGAATGTTTAAAATATTAAACGAGGTTGCCCTTATTTTAATTCAATTGATAGCTAGGAGATGAATAACACTAAAGAATTAAATGCGTTGTTTACTTTAATTGACGATCCGGATCAGGAAGTATTTACTACTGTGTCTGAAAAGATTTCCAGTTTTGGCAAGGCCATTATCCCCAATCTGGAAAACCTGTGGGAGAATACTTTTAGTCAGGACGTGCAGGAAAGGATAGAAGATATTATTCACAGACTACATTATACAGACCTTGTAAATGATGTGACCGAATGGCGGGACAGCGCTTACCATGATTTATTGGTAGGTGCATTATTGGTGGCAAAATATCATTATCCAGATTTGCAATCGGGTCCGGTATTGCAGGATATAGAGAAAATAAGGAAGAATGTATGGCTGGAACTGAACAATTTCCTTACTCCATTGGAACAGGCAAACGTGATAAGTAGTATTCTGTACAATTATTATAGCCTGAAAGGAAATGAGGTTGATTATTCCATCAAGGATGATTTCTTTTTGAATAAGGTATTGGCAAGACGAAAAGGGAATTCAATTACCAATGGCATCATCTATCAGGTTTTATGTGATTTGCTGGATGTAAATGCCAAGATAATAAACATACCGCGGCATTTTATCATTGCGTTTTATCATTCAGATTATAACCCTGATTCTTTTCTGGGGCATCCACAGGATAAGATACATTTTTATGTAGATGCCACCACAGGACAGGCATATTCTCATTTGGATATTGAAAAATATTTGAAGGAAATGAATGCATCCAATAAGCCATCTTATTACAAACCTTTATCGCACAAGCGAATTATTAAGGTATTGCTGGAGGAATTGAGCAATTGCTATGAGAAGCCTACCGAAATGGAAAAGAGAAACGAAATATTGGCACTTGTGGAAATACTGAGCTAGTTGCTATTAGTGGAAAGTCAAAAGTCGAAAGTGTGGAGTCTTACTTTCGACTTTCGACTATCGACTTATAACTTATAACAACTAAATTTGCCTATGCCTCTGTTTTATAAAAAAGATATTAACCCTACCACATCATTGGCTATCTGGAAAATAGAAGAAGCAGAAGCTTTCTTTTTGGATTATGTGCCACTGAAAAGTACCATTACCCATCCACATAAGCGGTTGCAACATTTGGCAGGAAGATATTTGTTGCAGTATCTATATCCCGATTTCCCCATTAGTTCCATACAGATTGCAGATACCCGTAAACCTTATCTGGAAGACGAGAAGTATCATTTTTCTATCTCGCATAGTGGAGATTATGCAGCCGCAATAGTAAGTTCTACGGAAAGAACAGGAATAGATATTGAATTGGTGCGACCTACTGTTGCCAAGATTGCCCATAAATTCTTGCATCCAGAAGAAATAAATCAATTATTAGGGGTGGATATTCATACTAAATTGGGAGATATTGTACAAATTCAATCTATATTATTACCCAAACTTACCGAACTAACAGTGCATTGGTGTGCGAAGGAAGCTATATTTAAATGGTGGGGATTAGGCGATGTAGACTTTAGTGAAATGATGCGGATTGATGATTTTATTCTGAGCGATGAAGGAACATTAAGAAGCAGGTTTATTAAGGATAATTTACCGCATCCTATTACACCTCAATACAAAATATTCGATGGCCTATGTTTGGTATGGCTTAGCGAAAACTGGCAGTGAAAAAATAATTTCCAAAGAGATTTAGTCTTGCAAAAAAGAGGGGAGGACATCCCTTTTTTGAGACACCCTCCTCTAATATATTTTTATCAAAATCCTTTCCTCTAGCTACCTAAAACGAAAAATTTATTCTGTTTCCCTTTCTTTACAACATACCCAATTCCAGAAGCAAGCAACATCAAACTCATGCCCCCATCAAAAGGAACTATCGGGCCACCATCTCCACCAGGACCATTGCCTGGAGAACCTGGACCACCAATACCTGGATCATCAGCTGGGCTTTGTGCTTTTAGATTTGAATTCAAGCATAAGCTCATAACCAATATAAGCCCGAAAAGCTGTAGCGTTTTTTTAAGTGTTTGCATTACTCTAAATTAAAATTATTGTTGTGGGGCGATTTTACTTAAACCGTATTTCCAAATGACGAATCCGTTGCGAAAATAATGAACTTATTTAGATTAAATCTATTTTATATTCCCATTTTTTTAAAATACACCCCCATTCTTTTTACCTATTCTCTGTATTAAGCAATATCATTCCCAATAAATCAGCAAAATTTATAGTTTGCTTATAACAATGCCCCTTCCCAAAATGCCATAATCCTTATAAGGATTATGGTAATAATGGGAAGGATATTAATCAATTAAGGACTAATAATCCTAATAAAAAGATGTTTCGGGCAAAAAATCAATCCAATAAAACTATTGCGCAGCACCAATAACTTATAACTCATCTATACATTTGCCCCATGAGTAAGTTTTTAATTGTAGGATTAGGCAATGTTGGAGCTGAATATAACCATACCCGACACAACATAGGGTTTGATGTATTGGATGCTTTTGTAATTAAAAACAATGGTCAATATAAACTGGAAAGGCTGGCTTATATGGCAGAAGTACGCTGGAAAGGGCGTACTTTTATCTGTATAAAACCAACCACTTACATGAATTTGAGTGGCAAAGCCTTTAAATATTGGCTTGACAAAGAGAAAATAGAAATAGAAAACACCTTGACAATTGTGGACGACCTTGCCCTTCCACTAAGTAAGATACGCCTTAGAGCCAGTGGTAGTGATGCCGGGCATAATGGGCTACGTGATATTCAATTGACCCTTGGCACAGACAAGTATCCAAAACTTAGGTTTGGCATTGGGAATAATTTTCCAAAAGGGATGCAGGTAGAGTTTGTTTTGGGAAAATGGTTTCCCGAAGAACGCCCCGTTGTTATCAAGAAAATAGAAAAATCAACCGAGATAATAGAGCAATTTGCTACAATTGGCATAGAAAAAGCCATGAATTTTGCCAATACACTATCCTTTACACAATAAAACATACACATTTTCAGTTATAAGTATTGGAATATAATATATGTAGCCAATAAAAGTGGTTCTGTGCAGTAAACGCAAGAGGAACGCGGGCTATATAATTACTATTTTAAATGTACTAACATGAAGATTTTCTGCGTCGGACGAAATTATGGTGCTCATGCAAAAGAGTTGGGTAACGATGTACCCGAGCAGCCTGTTATCTTCATGAAACCCAAGAGTGCATTACTACAACCAAATACCCCGTTTTATTATCCAGAGTTTTCTAATGAGTTGCATTACGAAGTAGAAATCGTTTTGCGCATCTGTAAAAACGGCAAGCGCATAGAACAACATCATGCCTCTAAATATTATGATGCGTATTCATTGGGCATAGACTTTACTGCGAGAGACATTCAGAATGAACTAAAGAAGAAGGGTTTGCCTTGGGAAAAAGCGAAGGCATGGGACAATTCTGCCCTTGTTTCGAACAAGTGGATCCCCCTGAAACCTGCAGCTGTAAAAGAACCTATTCTGTTTTCTTTACTGCAAAATGAAAAAATAGTTCAAGACGGAAATACTAAAGACATGATTTTTTCGTTTAATGAGATAGTATCCCACATTTCGGATTATTTCTCCCTAAACATCGGCGATTTAATTTATACAGGGACACCGGCAGGAGTAGGAGAATGTTTGCCCGGGGATAAACTGGAAGGCTTTATAGCAAGTGAGAAATTTTTTGAAGTAGAAATAAAATAATAGTATTAACAATCAACCTTTTTTGAACGTAAAACGTACCACATCATGTTAAACCGCGATACATTGTTACAGGCCTATAGGCTGATGGTCACGGCGAAAGCTATGGGTGACACCTTTGACGCAAATAGACTGGCTTGCAAATACGAACATTCCACATCTCGCGGCCATGAGGCCATACAGATAGCTACCGGTCTTCAATTGTTGCCTTGCGACTGGGTAAGCCCTTATTACCGTGATGATAGCATGTTGCTATCCATCGGCTTTTCAATGTACGAATTAATGTTACAATTACTAGCCAAAAAGGATGATCCTTTTTCCGCTGGTCGTTCATATTATAGTCATCCAAGCAATAAAGATGGCATCAGACCGTCTATCATTCACCAGAG
>JANYEU010000242.1 GCA_025362915.1 Chitinophagaceae bacterium
CCGGCAAAGCTATATTCTTGATAAGTGTAGAAGCGGTATTGGTAACTACAGGGCTGTTATAATCGAAGTAAATGGAAGCCGTATTAGTTATATTAGTTCCTTCTGATAAAGTTGTTAGTGGTTTTAGCTTAAAGTGTACAAAGCCATTACTCTTTAATTGATTAGTGCCACTATCTGGCAGATTGATTTTTAAAAACTCGAAGTAAATAATATTATTCTTGAAAGTGATGTTGGGGTTATGGCTGCTGCCCATCATTTGCAACAATCCCTGTGTAAGCAACGGACTAATAGTATCGGCTATTACCACACTTTTTGCTGAGGCATTACCCACATTCTGAAAGTGAATATGATAATCTATCATTTCGCCATCCAATATTTGTTGTGTGGTAAGCTGTGGCGTGGCATCCTTACTATTAGGATCGTAACTGCTGCGGGCTATGAGCGTATTGTTATTTGTAGCAGAAGTTTTTGCTGAGCTAATAAAAGCCATACTCTTTATACTATCTCCCATATTAACAGAGGGCTTCACTGTAAATGTAAAATATGGGTAACTGTAGCCAAAATGGTAAAACCTGCCACCAAAATAGTTTGGCGTAAGGGTATCTTGCCAAGTTAGGACATTACCGATATGGCTAACCAAAGGAACAGAAGCCGTATCAAACAGTAGCTTGCTGGTATCGTAGGTAAAGCTAATGGTAGCAACTGTCGTGATAGTTCCTAAGTTTCTGTAATCTACTGAAAAAGCAATACTGCGCCCAGACACGGCTGCATTCCAAGGTTCAATGGTCATAGCCAAACTATCAACAAAAGCGGTAGGTTGCAAGGCAATATCCGAAAGGGTAAGCAAAGAGTTAGTGGCCGAAAAAGTAAAATTAGTATTAGTAGGCAGTACCTTATAGTTAGGCGGTGCTGTTACAGACAAACTAAAGCTACCAGTATCTGACGGGGAAATAGCATATTGCCCTTCATCATTGGTATAAGCAATCTCTCCAGTATTTAGTTTTACCGGTACAAAAGGGATATAATACTCGTTACTATCCTTAATACCATTGCTGTTATCATCTCCAAAAACTTTACCCATCACCGTTGGGAATGCCTTGCATTGATTGGCATTGTTTGTTGGGTTGCAGAGTGGCAAACCAGCAGGAGAGATAGAAACCGTACTGTTGATGTAGTTAGGAAGGCATTGGATACCAGTACCTGCTAAATTTAAACCTATCAATGAATTAGGAAGTTTGGGCAAACAGTTTAAATTGCTGTCATCCCTACAATTAAGAAGTAGAAGGTTGTTTAATGAATCTAAGTTGGGAAGTGATGTAATTAACTTGTTATTAAAACAATCAAACTCAATAATTAATTTAGGCAATCTGGGTATATAAGTTAATGGATTATTAGGGCATTGTAAAAGCTGAAGCGAATCAGGTAAAATCGGCAAAGAGGTTAAATGATTAGAACCGCAAGTAAGTGTGACAATTGATTTTGGCAATACTGGCAATGTTGTTAACTGATTAAAATTGCAATCTAATTCAATAAGAGTTTTAGGTAATGTTGGCAAAGAAGTTAACTGATTTTGTTCACACAATAAAGTATCTAAGTTCATAGGCAAAGTAGGTAATGAGGTTAATTTATTATTGATACAATTAAAAAAAACTAACGAATCAGGGAGTTTGGGTAAGGTAGTTATAGAATTCTCTATAACACTTAAATGTTTTAAGTTTTTAAAATACTGTATTCCCGTCAAATCTTTTATATAGGTATTTGGAAAGCTATTTACTCCTTGCGCTGTGAGACTTGTTGCATTTAGGATTTCTGTATAGGCAGTATCCATCTGCCCATACTTATTCATGGCAGCAGGGTATGTTATTTCAAGGTATCGTCTAAACATACTATCAGGTATATTCACATAGTTAGAATAATTGCTTGTTACCGTACAGGGGTTATTACAAAAGGGTAAACCCGATGGTGTTATAGTCGCATTGGTCCCGATAGGCAGGCATTGTATTCCAGTACCCAAAATATTCAATGTTTGTAAACTAGTAGGCAACTTTGGTATGCAATTAAAAAGATTATAAGAGCAATTTAGGTCTTGTATGCTATTTGGCAATGATGGAAGACTTGTAAATAGGTTACCGGAAAAGTCTAAGGTAATTACTGTATTGGGAAGTATGGGTAATGCCGATAATTTATTTTTATAGCATGCCAAGTAAATTAATTGACTCGGTAATGTAGAAAGAGTAGTCAACATGTTGTTTGAGCAATTTAATAATGATATTGAGTCAGGTAATAAAGGAAGAGAAATTAATAAATTATTTTTACAATAAAAGCTTGTCAAGCTGGCAGGAAGAGATGGCAAGGTTATTAATTGATTGTTATCACAAGATAAGCTTGTCAGACCAAGAGGAAGAGTTGGTAAGGTTGTTAATTGATTATAATCACAAGATAAGCTTGTCAGACCATGAGGAAGAGTGGGTAAGTTTATTAGTTGATTGCTATAACAGTTTAAACTTTTCAAGTTAACTGGCAAGGATGGCAAAGTTTTTAAGAGATTTCCACCACATCCAAGAAAAGTAAGCTTATTAGGTAAAAGAGGAAAGCTTGTGATTTTATTTCCAGCTAACTCAATAGATGTTACATTCTTGAAATATTGTAATCCTGTTACATCTTGAATAGAAGCATCATGACAATTTAGGAATATTTGATTCAATACCCCACTACAAGTAGTATCCATTTGCCCGACCTTATTAAAACAAGCAGGCACAGTTTTAATTAGAAACTTTCTAAAATTGCTATCTGGTATATCCACATACTGCGCCTTGGCAATATTGATAATGGATAGGCAGAAGATTGACAGGATAAGTAACTTTTTCATACGTTTAGCTGAATGTGATTTCTAAAAACAAATTGTTTAACCTATACTACGCTTTGGCAAGAGCAAAAGGTTGGGATTTGGAAAAAAAATATTTGCCCTTTTCTCTTTTGTTTCAAGAAACTCTTTAGATGGCTGTTTGATTGGTCCGGCATCTATAAACTGGGGTCGGCTTTTTCTAGTTTCAAATCTTTTAGAGGTGGGGAGCCCCACCTTGTTACCCCCACCTCTAACCTGACCGAGCCGAGCTTTTACCTAACCCATTCAGGCTTTGAGGTAGACCAACTCAGGTTTATCCTCCACCAAATAAACTTTTGGCGGCATCAGAATAGCCTATCGTAATAAAAAACAAATTTTCGAAGATGTCTATTGTATTGCGATAAAACAGAAAGAGAACAATACACTAAGCATTGTTCTCTTCTCTATCAATAATTAAAATGTATCTTAATCCTTAATCTGGCTTTTTACCATCCAAGAAAGTATTGATGGCAGAGAAAACAGTCTTGTTTTCTTCTTTGTCCACAGTGTACTTGCTATAGAAACTTTCAGCAGATGTGAAGGCATTGCCGAACAACTCCATCTTTTTGCGGATGTAGGCAGGCACGGTTTCAAAATCGTCGCTTCCTTCAGAATCCTTGTTGAAACTTAGGTTTCTCAATTTATTCAACCTATCCTGTGCTTTCTTTTTCTGCTCTTCCATTTCATCTATTGCGCTTGTTTCATTAACAGGAGCAGGTTGAACTGTTTCTGCATGGTAAGTGCTTTCAGTAATAGGCTGGGCAACAGGTTCAACTTCTTTTTCGGGTTGATTATATCTAAAAGAACTTGTTACCTCGCTGTTAACAAAGCTTGTAGGCTGTTGCGGCACACTCTCTACCGGAGGATAGGCTGTGGTAGGCTTAAATTCCGTGTAGATGTTTGTAGGCCTAGTGGGCATACTATTGTTTGTATTGCTATTTTCAGTAGTCTTTTCGGTAAAAACAAACTGAAGCGCTTCGTCTATTGCTTCTTGCGCCACCACCTTTTTTTCTTCTTGTATCTTATCAAGTTCCTCAAGGGCGTGGGTAATTTTAGTACTCAACTCAAAATAAAGCGGTGCATCACTATCTTCAAAAGAAGAAGTAGGCAGTGCTGACGCCTGATTTATGGAAGAATAAGTATCGTTACTAAAAGGATTTGAATTGATAAAATCTGTACTAAGCGTTGGTGCATAAGGATCAGCTTCTACAACTGGAGTCGCTTTTACTTCTGCAACAGGAGGCTGAGCGATTGGTTGTTGTGGAGCATTGTTCTGCACATCCAATGTCATCATTATTTTCTTAGGCTCTTCTACCGGTGCTTTTGCCACCACAGGTTTTGCAAAGGGATCTTTAGAATCGAAACCTGTTGCAATCAAGGTGATGCCAATTTTCTTTCCTAAAGAATTATCGTAGCCAGTACCCACAATAACATCTGTGTTTTCGCCAGCCTGCATCCGTAGGAAATTATTGATGGTCTCAATTTCATCCATTGTACATTCGTCATCGCCTTCTGCACAATGAATGTTTATCAATACCCACTTAGCTCCCCTAATGTCATTATCATTCAACAATGGAGATGCCAATGCTTCTTCAATAGCATCTTGTGCCCTGTTTTCGCCTTCTGCCTCTGCCTTACCAAGAATAGCAACACCACCATTTTTCATTACGGTACATACATCGGCAAAATCTACCATAATGTGTCCACGACTATTAATAACGTCTGTGATACATTTTGCAGCAGTAGCCAACACATTATCGGCCTTACCAAATGCTTCACGCATTTTCAGGTTGCCAAACTGCATACGTAGTTTATCATTGCTGATAACTAGTAACGTATCTACATGTGGTTTCAGTTGATTGATACCCTCTTCGGCCATTGCCAAACGGCGTGGCCCTTCAAAACTAAAAGGTGTGGTAACAATACCTACCGTAAGGATACCCAACTCTTTACAAACCTGGGCAATAATTGGCGCGCCACCAGTGCCGGTGCCACCACCCATGCCTACTGTGATGAAAGCCATTTTGGTGTTTACTTCCAAAATCTTTCTAATCTCATCAAGGCTTTCTTCGGTAGCTTTTTTACCTACCTCCGGGTTTGCGCCTGCGCCTAAACCTTGTGTAAGATATGGGCCTAATTGAATTTTATTGGGAACATTACTTTGTTCAAGAGCCTTTGCATCTGTATTGCAAACGATGAAGTCAACACCTTCTACTGTTTGACTAAACATATAGTTTACAGCGTTGCTACCGCCACCACCTACACCAATTACTTTGATGATAGATGATTTTTGTTTGGGCAAATCGAAATGAATCATGGTACGGGGATTACATTGTTAAAAAAAAATTGTTGTTTTCATTATTCGAGTGATTAGCCTGTTGGCCAATTATTTATTTTATTACGTGATCATCTTCTTCTTTAAATAAGTCTATCAAACGCCCTTTAAACTTATCCCAAAATGGTTCCTTCGGTATTTCTGGAACAGCTTTTACTTTTACCTTTTTTTGCTTCTGTTCCTTTTCCTTGTCTGCAGATTCTACCGGAACCACCACTTCTGCTACGGACACTTCTTCTACCTTAACTTCCTTTTGTTTCTTATTCAGCTCAAACTTTTGTGGGTTGGCATCATAATATCTTTTAACCTGATTGTCAAAATCATTAAATCCCTTTAACATCAAGCCAATACAGGTAGAATACATCGGGGCTTTCAATTCATCTAAATGATTAGGTGCAAGGTGCTCATTTGGATAGCCAATCCGTGCATTTAATCCTGTAGCGTATTCGCTCAGCTGAATAAGATGCTTTAATTGAGACCCACCTCCCGTAATAATCAAACCACCATTTAATGAGCGGGAATCCAAGCCTACCTTTTTCAATTCAAAGCATACAAAATCCAATATCTCTTCCATCCTTGCCTGAATAATCTCCGCAAGGTTTCTTACACTTATTTGTTTTGCCGGCATACCCCTCAATCCTGGTATGGTGATAAAGGCATTTGCATTTGCCTCAGTAGCCAATGCACTGCCAAACTGAACTTTTAGTGCTTCTGCCTGCGTTTTCATTACACCCAAACCTACCTTAATATCGTTTGTTATGTTTTCGCCACCATAAGGTATCACTGCGGTGTGTTTTAGTATGCCATCATGAAAAATTGCCAAATCGCTGGTGCCACCACCAATATCTAAAATGGCAACGCCAGCTTCCATATCTTGTTCAGACATAACCGCACTGGCACTTGCAAGCGGTTGCAACACAAGATCTTTAGTGGTTAAAGAACTCCTGTCTACAGCACGCTTTATATTTTTGATGGCATTCCTGTCACCTGTGATTATGTGAAAGTTTGCCCCTACCTTAACACCGATGTAGCCAATGGGATCCTTGATATTAGAAATATTATCTACCCTGTAATCCTGTGGAATAACTTCTATTATCTCATCGCCTGGTGGAATAAAAGATTTCTTTTGGTCGTTGATCAATGTTTCAATCTCCGTACGCCTTATTTCCACTTCTGGATCCTGACGTACCAAATCTCCTCTAGTCTGGATACTTTTTATATGATGACCCGCTATGCCAACATATACTTCACCAATTTCAAGTTCAGGGTTACTATCAGAACAATTTTTTAATGCTTGATGAACCGCTTTGATTGTATGGTCTATGTTCAGCACCTTTCCGTGTTGTACGCCATTGCTTTCGGAACGTCCAAATCCCAATATCTCTAATTTGCCGTATTCATTTTTACGACCTGCGATTACGGCTATCTTGGTTGTTCCGATATCCAACCCTACAATTATTGGCGACTCATTAATATTCATATTCTTACTTTTAATAGCTCTTTTATTGATAAATAAATCTTCTTTCAAATCTTTTTAGCAACTTATCGTTCTTTCTTTATAACCGAGTTCGACTTCTTCACTAATGAAAACGTATTATTTCTCTTTTTAGTATTTAGAATACCCTTTGTTCCCAAATTATTTTTTTCCTTTATTTTAATGATTGCCTTTTTATGGGAAGTAGTATCCTTTTTAAGTACTAAAACATTACTCAACGAATCAGAAGAAACAATCAAACTGCCATTCATCAACGCTGCAATAGCGGCATTTGCCTTGGTAGAATCTGTAACAACTGTTGCCCCTTTCCGCACGCCCACCACCTGGTTCTTAAATCTTACATCCAATTTTCCGTATGTGTTCATCCCATTTTGCAACCAGACTTTCTTATAGAATGTATACAAATTCAAAAACTTATCTTGCAAATTATCTGCGTTGCCAAATACAATTGTTTGGTCGCCCACGGCTGGTATCAATTCAAATGTTGCCTGCGGCGTAATGGAAACCTGTTCTATTTGTGCCCTCCAAAAACTATCTGCAGCTATATAGTTTCCCATTTTCACCACGCCTTTTAGCAATACACTATCCGAAGCATTCATAGCCATTGAGTCCTTTGGAAAGTTGGTAAACATCGGTACCCTTGCGCTCAACTTGTCACTTAGCGGAAGCCTAACGCCTGCACTATCCAAGTAAAATGAATTGCCTTTAATCGTAAATACCCTTGCAATAGGCTGCCGCTCTTCTATTTTCACTTGCAATACCTGCTTGTTATCAAAGAACAATTCTGCATTTTTTACCCAAGCCGTTTTCTCCAATTCTTTTTCAATAGCCTTCAAGTCTATTTCATTCACTTTCTTATTTGCCAGGTCAGCATTTTTATTAATCAAGTCTTTCACATCTTTTTCATCAATAAACAAATGCTCCTCTGCTCCAGTAATTTCTATTTTAAGATCAGCGCAAGTCCTGTTGTTTTTCTTAATCATCGCCGCACCGAACAACACGATAGTGCCCACTCCTAAAAGCAGCCATAAAACATTTACTATCGTTTTCTTCCAATTCAACTTAATTATGATTTAATGATTTGAATGATTCACCCCTTACCCAAAAGGGAGATAATCGCTCCCAACTGTTCACTCCTTACTGTTCACTAACAACTGTCGCTACTTCACCTACCAACACATCTATATTTCCTGCACCAGCCGTTACCACCAAACCGGGTTTATTAGCCTTAACCCAATCAATCATTTCCTGCTTATCCATCACCTGCTTATTGCTTATTGTCATTTTATCCAACAACATTTCACTCGTCACGCCCGGTATGGGCAATTCTCTTGCAGGATAGATGGGTAACAAAATCACTTCATCTGCCATACTAAGACTAACGCCAAATTCATTTGCCTGATCATTTGTTCTGGAATAAAGATGCGGTTGAAAAATCAACGTCAACTTCTTATCTCCATACAAACTTCTAATGCCACTTATCAACGCCCGCAACTCTTCTGGATGATGGGCATAATCATCAATCAATACATGCTTTTCTGTCTTTACAATGTATTCAAATCTTCTTTTTACGCCTTTAAAATCGGCAACTGCCACCTTTATTTTCTCATCAGCTATCTTCAAATACTTCGCAACGCCTATTGCTGCCACCGCATTTTCTATATTGTGCAAACCACCCATGTGCAACGAAACATCAGTAATGGTTTTACCTTTATACACCACATCAAACAAGTACGAACCATTAATAACCTTGATGTCTTTGGCATAAACAGTGGCCCTTGCATCATTAAAACTGTACGTTAAATGATTGGAAACCGTAAACTCTGCATCCCTTGCCAAACCATATTTACTTATCAGGCAACCACCTTCCTTTATCTTTTGCGAGAATTGGATAAACGCATTTTCAAACTCCTCAGGCGTTCCATAAATATCCAAATGGTCGGCATCCATTGCTGTTATGATGGCAACATCGGGCGTTAACTTCAAAAAGCTTCTGTCGTATTCATCGGCTTCTACCACAACAACATTATTCTCATCGCTCCAAAAGTTAGTCTGATAGTTTGCTGCAATCCCACCCAAAAAAGCATTACAACCATAACCACTATGCCTAAGGATATGCCCCGTCATTGTGGTGGTGGTGGTTTTTCCGTGCGTGCCCGCCACGCATATATTAAAAGAACGCTCGGTAATCCATTGCAAAATGTCGCTACGTTTTACCACCTTATAGCCATTCTGCTGATAATAAACCAACTCTGCATGTTGGGCAGGGACGGCGGGTGTATAAACAATCACCTTTGCATCCTTGGGAATCAAATCCAAATTTTCTTCGTAATGAATGGCAATTCCACTAGCCTCCAAAGTCCTTGTTAGCTCGGTAGATGTTTTATCGTAACCACTTACCCTATATTTTTTCGAATGAAAATATCTGGCAAGCGCACTCATCCCTATCCCACCGATGCCGATAAAATAGATTGAACCCCCATCCCCGCCCCTAACCCCCAAAGGGGAATGAGAACCCCCGCCTACTAAAGGGGCGGTTAGAAGACTGCCAATATTTTTATTATTATCACTCATTATTATTCTTTCTTTTCTTATTCAAAACTTCAAACCCTTTGCTGTATTGACTTCTATTCAATCTTGCCCTTCTATTCAATCAAAAAATACCGCCTTATCTCTCTCAAATCCGTCATTTATTCACTTGAATGGAAGATATATTCACTTGAATATTTCATTCCCTCACTTGGTTCCAACCTTCATTCACTTGGTTCCAAGAAAGATTCAATTGAATATATCTTCCATTCACGTGGTTTCAGCTTCCATTCACTTGGTTCCAAGATATATTCACTTGAATCCAACCTTCATTCACTTGAATTTTTCTTGGAACCAAGTGAATAAACCACACTCAATCGCTCCACTTTAGGGGTTATGGGCTAAAATTTCCCTTGCTATTACCCTATCTGCATCTGTTATTGCCAATAAACTAATGTTCATTTTTAATTCATTAAGCAACAAGTCGTCTTTTGCTAAAGCAATCACTGTATCTGCCAATTTTTCAGTTGCATCACTATCTTTTACCATCAATGCCGCTTTCTTTTCTACCAAGACCATTGCATTTGCCGTCTGGTGATCTTCGGCGGCAAAGGGATACGGAACAAATATGGATGGCTTGCCCACTACACACAATTCCGTTATAGCCATTGCGCCAGCGCGGCTTATCACAATATCCGCAGCGGCATAAGCCATTTCTATATGATTGATAAATTCGCCCATCCAAATAAAATTTCTGCCTTTTGCAACTCGCCTGTATTTGTCTGCATTGGTTTTTCCAGTTTGCCAAATTAACTGCAAACCAGACTCTTGCAACTTATCAATCGAATCATGAATGGCGTTATTAATACTTCTTGCCCCCAAGCTTCCGCCAACAATCAAGACTGTTTTATTTTCCTTTTTTAATCCAAAAAAGGCCAATGATTCTTCTTTTGTAACCATTGAATTAGCAATAACACTTCTTACAGGATTGCCCGTAATTTTTATTTTATTACTCGGAAAGAACTTATCCATCCCTTCGCAAGCAACAAATATTTTAGTAGCCTTTTTTCCCAAAAGCACATTGCTTTTTCCAGCATAAGAGTTACTTTCATGAATAAAAGTGGGTATCTTTTTACTTTGAGCATATCTCAAAACAGGAAATGTAGAATAGCCTCCAACGCCTATCACGGTTGTTGGATTAAATTTTTTGAAAATATTTTTCACTTCAAAAAAGCTTTTTACCAATTTATATGGTAGCGAAATATTTTTTAACAAAGAGCTTCTATCATATCCCGAAATTGTTAATCCTTTTATCTGATACCCAGCTGCCGGCACTTTTTCCATTTCCATCTTTCCGGTTGCCCCTACAAAAATTATTTTCACACTGCTATCCATTGCTTTTATGGCATTTGCAATGGCTATTGCAGGAAAAATATGTCCACCCGTTCCTCCCCCAGCAATAATTATTCTACCACTGGAAGACTTTCTGTTAGAACTTTTTGTTTTTTGTTTAGAGGTTGATGTACTCATTTTTTATTTTTGGGTTATGCAGTTGTAAGAGTTTTAAAAACATTTCCGCCAACAAGTCCTTCTCCCGTTTTTGTTGCTGCTGTTTCTGCCGGGTCAGTATCCAAAACACTCTCGGGCTCTATCTTTCCTTCCATTATTTCTACATTTCTCGCTACGCTCAATATGATTCCAATGGATATACACGTAAACAAAAACGAACTACCACCCATGCTTACCAAAGGAAGCGTTACCCCCGTAACCGGTACAATGTTTACGGATACAGCCATGTTTGCCAATGCTTGAATGACCAATGTAAAACTTAATCCCAACGCTAAGAAAGCTCCAAAAGCATACGGACATCGCTTAAAAATCCGTATTCCTCTAAAGAGAAAAAGCAAATACACAAACATAATAAATGCCCCACCCAACAAACCATATTCCTCAATG
>JANYEU010000300.1 GCA_025362915.1 Chitinophagaceae bacterium
TTCAGAAGCCATGAAACAATGCATTGCTGCCTTACAGGATTTCGAATCATACAAGGGTTTAGAGACGCACTATTCATGTAGTTAACCCTGCATATATCCCAATATCCTCTTCTGCACCTCTTTTAATTCTTCCTTAGTAAGGCTTAATTTATCATGCAATAAGTTCATGTCCTCTGTTTTATCCATCGGGATAAGGTGAACGTGTGCATGGGGTACTTCCAAGCCCACCGTTAAAATACTTACCCTATTGCATGGATAAGCCTTCTCTATGGCTTTGGCAATAGGTTTGGCAAAAGTTAATAAGCCAGTAAGATATTCATCTGGCAAATCAAAAAGTTTATCAACCTCTATCTTGGGTACAACCAAGGTGTGTCCTTTTCTTAATGGAAAGATGTCCAAGAATGCAATGAAATGTTCATTCTCTGCAAGCTTGTAACAAGGGATTTCTCCCGCAATAATTTTAGAAAAGATGGTCATAATCAGTTGTTAGTGATTAGTTGTTAGATCTCAATGTTTTACGAGCCAATGAACAGTATGGGGGCAAATCATTTCTTTCATTCCAATCATTCAATCATAATTAAAAAAGCCCCTACAAATGTAGAGGCTGTATTTCTTTTATCAAACGGTTTATTAGATGGCAATTGCATCTATCTTAAATTTAATGATACCTGTAGGTGTAGTTATTTCGGCAATCTCACCAATTGTCTTACCCAACAATCCACCACCAATAGGGGAGGAGGCAGATATCTTCCCAAGCTTCAAGTCAGCTTCCTTTTGTCCAACAATCTGGTAAGTCATTACCTTTTTGTTGGCTAGGTTGGTGATGGTTACCTTGGTTAAAACAGAAACCTTGCTGATGTCAATTGTGTTTGGGTCAACAATCTTGGCAGTTGCAATTATCCCTTCCAGTTGTTTTATCCTGGCTTCCAGCATCCCTTGTGCGTCTTTGGCAGAGTCGTATTCAGCATTTTCCTTCAAATCCCCTTTCTCCCTTGCCTCACCAATAGCCCTCGATGCAGCTGGTCTGTCTATCCCTTTCATTCTCTGGAGTTCCTCGCGCATCTTATCAAATGTCTCCTGTGTTACATAATCACTCATATTTTTTTATTTAGAGGTGTTATCAAAAAAAATACAACGTCACGGATAACCGTGACGTTGTATCAATACAAATATATAAAATTCATTTTAGAATAAGGAAATAAAATGTTAATCGTGAAGTAAGAAATTTGTTAACCATATATAGTCTTATTTTAAATTAATTCGATGCCATATGCAATAATGGAGCCGTTTTTATTTTGGGGGTTATTGCCATAAAAAAAGCGAATACTTATTGGGTATTCGCTTCCTTCCATTTTATCAATGGGATTATTTACTCTAGTTACTTACCAATGATGCCCATGTGAAAAGAGTGGTACGTTTTAAGTTATACGTATTACGTAAAACTTATAACGTACCACTTTCTATGCTTGCTTTACCAACTGTACAGACAATTGTAGTTTTACTTCGTCGCTTACCACAATGCCGCCTGCTTCGGTAACAGCACTCCAGGTAAGACCATAAGCCGCACGACTAATCTTGCCGGAAACTTCGAATCCTACTTTGGATTGACCATAAAAGTCTGTCATTGCACCACCATATTCTACTGCCAATGTTATTGGAGAAGTAACATCTCTGATGGTTAAATCGCCGGTTAATTCATAATCACTTCCACTGTCGTGTTTAAAAGAAGTAGAGGTAAATGATAAAGCAGGAAACTTTTCTGCATCAAAGAAATCAGCACTCTTTAGGTGACCATCCCTTTGTTCGTTACCTGTAGAAATACTTGCAACGTCGGCCGTGAAGCTAATTTTTGCATCGCTGAAGTCTGCTGCCTCAGCTTCCATTGTTGCATCAAACTTAGTGAAGTTACCAGTTACAGTACTGATCATTAAGTGTTTCACTTTAAAAGTGATTTCGCTATGCATAGCGTCTAATTTGTAAGTAGCCATTTTTTTTGTTTTTGCCCCATTGAAGGGATGTTTATAAAAAAAGTTATGAATTATGAATGATAAGTTATGAGTTAAGAATGCGAGTTATTATATTAGTTTCCCTTTTGTAACTCATATTTCATATTTAGTCTTCTATTAGTACCCCCATCTTCCCCAATTGATAATCCCTGAATGCCTCCATTATCTCCGTTTGGTTATTCATTACAAACGGTCCATGCGATGCAATGGGTTCATTCAATGGTTCTCCTGTGCCAATCATTAAGGTAGCATCTTCCAATGCTTCTATCGAAAAACCTTCGCCATCTGTATTCAGAATGGTTATATAATTAGCGAGTATTTCTTCCTTACCATTAATGGTAACTTTTCCGTTCAATACATATACAAAAGCATTGTGGGAAGAAGGAATGTTAAACTGAAACTGACCGCCTACTTTTATGTCAGCAGTAAAAGTATTTACTGGAGAAAGGGTTGGGATAATACCTTTTATGCCATTCAGTTCTCCTGAAACAATGTTTACCCTTGCCAACTTATCATCAGTTTCTATAAAAGGAATCTCCTCCTTACTAGCAGGTAGGTATACAGGCAAATCCATTTTATGCGCTGCTGGTGTATTCACCCAAAGCTGTATAATCTCTTGTACCCCACCTATTTCGTGAATATCATGTGGCGGACGCTCGCTATGGATAACACCCATCCCTGCATTCATCCATTGGGTGCCACCTTCATAGATTGTATTGTTATTGCCCCTGCTATCTTGGTGATGCACGCCTCCTTTGAATATAAAGGTAACTGGCGAAAACCCTCTATGAGGATGCGGCCCAACCCCTGCCTTGTTGGTAGGGATATGTTCGGACACCTTTATATTGGCATGATGCAATAACAAAAATGGGTCTATGTTCTCCGCCTTGTGCGAAGGAAAAGCCTGCCTCACCGGAAAGCCGCCCATGTCTATCATATTAGCGTAGATTATACTTTTAATTGTTCTATTCTTATTCATATAATTATTGGTTTAATAGTTTTACGTTGTACGTTTTAAGTTTTACGTAAAACGTACAACGTACAACTGACCTAACTTAATTGCATCGGTATTTCAATTAATAATACCTCTGTGTCGCTTGTTGCCTTAATATCTATTTCCGTGATATCAGTAATGCCTAATCCGTCTCTTTCTTCCAACTCTACACCATTTAAAGAAACAGAGCCTTTGATAACAAAGGCGTACACACCACTTTGTGCATTGTGTAACTGATAGCTAGCAGCCGCATCCTTATCAAAGCTACCCAGCGTAAACCATGCATCCTGGTTTATCCAAACGGCACTTTCATCATCAGGTGCAACTACTGTTTGTAGCTTGTTTTTCCTATCGGCAACAGGAAAAGACTTTTGCTCGTACCTCGGAGTGATATTCTTCTCTTTAGGTAATATCCAAATCTGTAAAAACTTCACTTCCCTATCGCGGTTTGCATTTTTTTCGCTGTGCGATATGCCACTACCACCACTCATTATCTGCACATCGCCTTGTTTTATTATTTCGTGACGACCAGTAGAATCCTGATGTTCCAAATCTCCACTCAATGGTATGGAAATTATCTCCATGTTGTCGTGTGGGTGTTTGCCAAACCCCATACTTGCTGCAACGGTATCATCATTCAATACCCTTAATGCGCCAAAGTGTATGCGGCTTGGTTCATGATACCCCGCAAAACTAAAAGTATGGTAGCTGTTTAGCCATCCATGATCTGCGTGTCCTCTTGTGTTTGCTTTGTGCAATATTGTTTTCATCTTATTTCCTTTTTATTTTAATTAAATGTATATACACGTATTTATTCAAAAAAAAACTAATTCACTGTTTCCCTAATCTTTTCAAGCAACAGATTCAGTGTTACCGCTTCTTCTTCTGGCATTAATAAATGTCTGCCCATTATTTCATCCATCACCAAAGTACTTGCTTCCAATATTGCGATGCCTCCCTTTGTAATGGTAATAACCGTCTCTCTTTTATCTATTTGCGAAGTGGTTCTATCCACCAATTTCTTTAGTTCCAAACGGTCTATAATCCTTGGTACGTTTGAGTTCTTCTCAATCATCCTACTAGCAATGTCCCTTACACACATCTGCTCTGGGTGTTTTCCTTTCAGTATCCGCAACACATTGTATTGTTCATGCGTCAATCCAAATTCTTTCAATTCCTTTGCGCTTAGCGTCTTCAACCACCATGCCGTATAAAGGATATGCAGTACTGCCTTATGCACCTCGCTTTTAAATTTATTGCTCTGTATTGCTTGCTCTAATTTCATTTCCAATGCAAATGTATGTACATACATCTAATTTGCAAAATTATTTTTCAGACTATGCTCTTATTGGTAACCCACGTGCTTATTTTTCTCTTTTTCAAGGATTATCCGTTAGTAACTAGCAATAAAAAAGCCACCACAACTTGCTGTGATGGCTTTTAGTTGTATCAAGTGTTGCATTATGGTGGATGCTTTTATGCATTGTAAAATTTTGGAGAAACCAATATAAATGATAGTAAGTAAAGATGAAAATTTGGGGCATAAATTTGAGTAGGTAAAGAATTTCTACTTGCCTGAGAAATGCTTTTTTACAAAGGCATGTTGTTGGTTTTCGGTCATTTTATCTGTATCCAGTACGTCTATTTTAATATCTGCAAAACGATGGTCTGCTTTTATAATATTGAACAATTCTGTCTTTGCATCCGTAGGACCAAAAAGTAGTACATCGGTGTAATCCCTTATTATTCCCTCCAAATGGTTGTAAAATTCTTTTTTGCCCATGCTGCTCTTTATTGTGCACCATGCTTTCGCTTTTTGCTAAGCCATCTTCTTTTGCTTGAAGGCTCAATGGGGATACAATGGCTTTTGTTTCTATTGGATCAGTTGTAAACTCCATTAAGTTGGCTGTGGAATGATCCATCCAGATGCCAATACAATTTTCTTTTTTCATTTTACTAGTGGGTTTAAAATCCCTTTTATGAGGATAAGGTTATTTTGTAACTGATTATCACGTTGCAAAGGTGGGTAGCTTGTGTGCAGCAGCATTTATATAATTAAGGATATAATTTACAAAATTTCACAAACAACAAATAAGATAACTTTCTAACCAATTATAAAAAAGTACAACTGCACCCATGTGTGGCAGTTGCACTTTTTTATTGCCCTAATAAGTTTTCCATTACAGCCAAAGGCACTAGTTTTCTGAAAGGAAGACTTGTGCCTTTTTGTTTTCAAGCCATTCATTTTTTTACTACTACACGGTTCTTCCTAATAACCGCTCCCCACAACAAAATTGTATTTATCAAGCAAAAAATCATCACTACACAGCCTTCCAAAACACACTACTCATTTGTTAATATGCCGTTAATCAAACTACTACAAAGGGCTTAATAATGATGAGTTTTAGTTCATAATCCACCCTATAAACTGCCACCTTCTGCAAGACCACCTTTGAATTGCAATTAAGCATAAGGAAAAAAAGAAGGTTATGAAACACATTATTACACTCATCGCAATCGCAGTTTTTAGTCTTGTAAAAGTAAACGCACAGTATAATGTCTTGCCTTTTGGTGTGTCTCTTTGTGGAGCCGAATTTGGCGTAGAAAACTTACCTGGTACATATAATGTTAACTATACTTATCCTGATAAGGCAGAAATTAAATACTTCGCTAAAAAAGGCGTTACTGTAATGTCTCTTCCTTTCCGTTGGGAAAGAGTTCAAAAAGGAATGTTTGCTCCTTTGGATGTTGTTGAAATGGGTCGCATCAAAACCTTTTTGAATGATTGCGCTGCAAACGGTGTAATGGTTGTTATGAACATGCACAACTTCGCACGTTACAAAATGAACAATGTAGAATACATCATCGGTAGCCAAGAAGTTCCAGTTGCTGCTTTCAAGGATTTCTGGAAGAAAATGGCATTCTCTCTTAAAGGCTTCGATAACATCTACGCTTTGGATATCATGAACGAACCTCACGATATGGGGCAGTATTCTTGGTTTACTGATGCACAAGAAGCTATCAAAGGAATTAGAGAAGCAAATAGAGAAGTTTACATCATGGTAGAAGGCGAAAGCTACTCTAACGCTGCCACTTGGGATCAGGTAAACAATCAACTAAAATACCTACAAGATCCTGCCGATAACATCATCTACAATGCACATTGCTACTTTGACGATGACTATAGCGGTACGTATGCAAAGAGCTACGATCAAACATTTGTAAACGCACAAACAGGCGTAGAAAACGTAAAGCCTTTTGTAAACTGGTTAAAGGCTAACGGTAAAAAGGGATTTGTAGGTGAATTTGGGGTACCAAAGAATGACAGCCGCTGGTTGGTTGTTTTAGACAATTTCCTTCAATATCTTACTGCAAACGGCATCAGTGGTTCTTATTGGGCAGCTGGCCCTTGGTGGAAAAACTATCCACTTTCTTTGCACCCAGTTGCTGGTAACGATCAACCACAAATGAGTGTATATGCAAAATACCTTAACAATGGTGCTGCGGTTGCTTCAAATACTAGCCATGCTACAAGATAATTTCATGAGGTTAATTCCATCGAAAATAACATTGTTTAATCGGCAGGTTTGAGACTGCCCAGAAACGAGGCGGTCTTTTTGTTTACTATTTATTAAACTACTAATCCCTTTCTTTTATGTATTAAAGCACTCCATTTACCCTAATCTACACATATAAAGTTCTAAATGTCTTTACAGATTAGCCGTAAAACCTATAGGCATAGCAATAATTCCTATACGCATGGAGGTAATTCCTCAAGGAATGGAGACGATTCCTTAAGGAATAATGGTCATTCCTTAAGGAATGAAGACAAATCCTATAGGAATGGAAGCAATTCCTATACACATGGCGGCAAATTCTGTAGTTAAAATTAAAAATTTATATGGAAGAGGAATGCACTTATTATGATTGATAATTTTCAATTGAAAGAAAAAACGGAACTATTTTGAGGGCTTTTATTCAAAAAAAGAGAAAAATATTTTTTGTGGAAGATGATTGGCAGCCTATCAAAAACCCTGATTTTAGCAAAAAGTTGTATCAAATTGGATGATTGTAAAACCAGATGCCTTAATCATACTACTACATAGCCTTATAAAACATTGATAGCTTGATACGCAAAGGAAGGCTTCGCTATTCGCAAAACCTTCCTTATATAAAAAAGCACCTTAATCATTACTGATAAGGTGCTTTAAAGAAAGAAAAAATATATAAGATACTTATTTCTTTACCAAACCAAGGGGCAAAACATCCCTGCCATAAACTTCATTTAATAATACTGCAACGCCTGTGTAAATGGCAGAAGCACCGCAAACGATTCCTTCGTAGCCAGTAAATTGTTTGATGCTGGCATTTTCTGTAGCATCGCCAATGGCTAGTGAAAAGAAAAGGATGGTAAGGCTTGCAAAGACAAATTGAAGTGCCTTACTAATTCTAAGTGTTCCAAAAAACAAACAGAGAGTAAAAATGCCCCACATAATTAGGTAAGCAATTAATGCAGTGCCGGATGTTTTGTCTATCCAGCCAAGTTTAGGCATTACAATCAATCCTACCAATGAAAGCCAAAAGAAACCATAAGAAGTGAAGGCCGTCAATCCAAAAGTGTTGTTCTTTTTAGATTCGAGAATACCGGCAATAACCTGTGCAATACCACCATAAAAGATGCCCATGCCCAGAATCATCGAGTTCATTTCATAAATACCTGCATTGTGCAGGTTTAGCAATACTGTTGTCATTCCAAAGGCCAATAACCCCAACGGTCCTGGATTGGCCGAAGTGTCTTTAATTGCAATCGTTTGTTGATCCATAATTCAATCGTTTTTTTAAGTTTTAAAATAAGTCGCTAAGATATTTGGTTTCGTAATACCCAACATAAAATTCTTGTGATAATTAAGTTTAACCACAAGGAACACTAAGAAAAAAACACAAGGGACAAAAAGATTTGAAATAATCCTTTGTGTCCCTCGTGAAAACCCTTTGTATTTTTTGTGGTTAATTTATTCGTCAAAATATAGTTGCACTTGCTTTAGTTGTGGCGTTTTACTGGATTCCAGTATGTTAACCCTAAATTCTTGTGCCTTTACTGGCTTGAAAGATTTAAAATATCCCGCACCAATAGTTTTGTCCTTAAATATTATTTTCCATTCTTCGCCGTCTTTATATTCCAGTTTGAAATCCGTTACAAACTTATCAAACGTGCCAGCTTCCGTCATAGAAATACTTCCTATGCTTGTTGGTTTGCCCAAATCTATTGCCAGCCATCCAGTTTTGTCCCCTTCTTTAGCTATCCAACCTTTTCTGCCGCCATCAAATGCCAGTGATGGTCTTGTTGATTCGGAAGAGGCAGTTGCCTTAGAGGCCCTGACTATGGAAGGAATTGGATCCTCAATAGTAATTTTTGGCTCACCTTCTATTTGTACCATCAAAACTGTTGCAATAGTATCTAGGGTAGTAGATGGCAACTTAAATTCTATGTATCTGCCAACAATTTTATGTGTTATTTTTTGTTGAGGCTCTGCCAATAATTTAGCTTTTACAATCTTATTTGCCATAGGCACGCGAATTATGCCATCGGTAGGCCATTTTAATATGTGCATATAAAGCTTGTTGCCTTTGCGCGTGCAACGTCCAAATTTTAAATAAGCGAATGGGCTTGCTGTGGTGCCGTATATGGCTTCTCCGTTTAGTTTTAGCCATGTGCCTACTGTTTTTAATCTTGTAATGGATGGTTCAGGAATTAACCCTTCGCTAGTAGGCCCCACATTCAATAAATAATTCCCTCCTTTAGAAGCAATGTCTATTAGGTTATGAATAATTGTCTTGCTACTTTTCCAATGGTCATCATAGCTCTTAAAACCCCAAGTATCATTCATTGTCATACAAGATTCCCAATTTTTACCAGGAAAACCAGTTGCAGGAATATATTGTTCTGGCGTTTCCAAATCCCCCTTTACACCGCCGCCCAATCGGTTGTTATATATAAGGTCTGGGTATTCTTTCAACACATCCAATATCTGGTTGGCATATTCTTGCGTCATCCCTGTAGGTGTATCAAACCACAAAACTGCCGGATGATATTTGGATAATATTTCTTTTATCTGAGGAATTGCTTTGGTAGTTAAGTATTCGCTCATGCTACCATTTTGTGCGCTATCCCAATGCCCACCATTTGCCGCGCCTCCCGGTGCAGTCCAGTCTTGCGCTTGAGAATAATATAATCCAAACTTCATGTCGTATTTCTTACAGGCGTCTGCCAATTCCTGTACAGCATCCCTTTTGAAAGGTGTGGCATCCACAATATTAAATGGATTTTCCGACTTAAACATCGCAAATCCATCGTGGTGTTTACTGGTAAGAACCATGTATTTCATTCCAGCTTCTTTGGCAGTCTTCACCCATTCTTCCGCATTGTATTTTTCAGGATTAAATTGCGCAGCATAACCTTTGTATACATCAACTGGAATTTTCCCCTTGTTCATAATCCACTCGCCAATACCGGGAATTTTGTTGCCATTGTACGTTCCTGCAGGAACAGAATATAATCCCCAATGGATAAACATACCAAACCTAGCTTCCTTCCACCAATCCATTTTTGGATCGTTTAATGTAGATTTTTCTGAAACCCTTTCCGTACTCAAAACCACTGTTTGTGCAGACAGATAATTTGTGTCGTGACCCAAAATCAAAGCAACAACTGCACTCAATATTATTTTTTTCATAATAAATATTCAAAAGTATAAAAATTAGCGAAGCGAATATAGTGTATTGTAATACACACTTTGTCTATTTGAGAAACCTAATCATTATAGATAAGACCTTTGCAACAAATACGCCAGAAGAAGATATAACCACGATAGCTATTATTAATTGCTGATTTACTATTTACATCTCTTTCCGCTTGCGAACAAGGGATAAAAAATAGCCCAACCCATTTTTCTTAAACGTTAGTAGTTATTTTAACACTATTTTTGGCGTTCAGGTTTTTTCAGAAAGTATTTTTTTATTTTTTAAATTATTCGCTCATTACTTAATTTATTATATGAAGTCTATACGTTTTTTATTTACTGCTGCACTCATTATTATAAGTGTAGCTTCTTTTTCCCAATCTGATTATGTGCCATTAGGTTCAAAGGAATATGATGTAATTGATAGATTGCAAATAAAACTTAGGACAGATTCTATCCTTAACTTTTCTGATATACGCCCTTATAGCAGAAAAGTAGTTACTGAAAGATTGGAATACATAAACAAACTTGCCAGTGAAGGAAAAATTAGTTTATCGGCAGTAGATAAATACAATATTGAACTTTCCCTGAAAGAAAATTTTGAATACAGAACCGGCTATGATTTAAAAGATTCTACGTTAAGGTTTAGAGATGTTTTTACTAAAACTGCCTTGACCAATCCTGCTTATGTTGGGGTAAAAAGAGGAGATTTTTCTATTTATGCCACAGGAAATATCGATTATACAAGAGGCAATGACAATAACTCATCCTATCAGTTATACAACAACATTAGGGCTATTTCAATTAGAGGTACATTAACTAAAAACTTTGGATACTACACCACTCTTTTTGAACACCAAGAGGCAGATGCCGCTTATGTAAATCAATACATTCAAAAATTTAGTGCTGTACCTGGCGAGGGTCTTTATAATCCATTCAAAACTAATGGTTACGATTTATTCAATGCACGCGGAGGCATTATGTTTAAGGCATCAAAAAACACAGACGTTCAGTTTGCTTACGATAAAGTATTTATTGGCGATGGTTTTAGGAGTTTGATAATGAGCGATTTTAGCAATAATTTTTTATTTCTGAAAGTAAACACCCGCGTGTGGAAGTTGAATTATCACATGCTTTATGCACAGTTAGTTGCAACGCATCCAAATCAGGGCAACTATATTTATCCAAAGAAATACATGGCATTCCATCAGTTGGATATACAAGCAAATAAATGGTTAAATATTGGTGCTTTCGAAAGTGTAATGTTTGGAAGGTCTAATGGGTTTGAATTATCGTATGCCAATCCAATTATCTTTTACAGAGCTGTTGAAAGGCAGGAAGGTAGTCCAGATAAAGTGCTTCTTGGTTTGAATATCAAGGCAAATCCATTTAAAAATACACAGTTCTATAGTCAGTTGATTTTAAATGAATTTTCTATAGAACAAATTAAACGGTATAGCAAAGGGAGTTCTGTAAATAAACAAGCTTTACAAATTGGTGCCAAAACAATCGATTTATTTGGTGTAAAGAATCTTGATATACAGGCTGAGATGAATGTTGTACGTCCATTTGTTTATACGCATTATGATTCTGTTGGATCCTATACACATTACAACCAACCACTTGCCCATCCATTGGGTGCAAATTTTAGGGAGTTTGTAGGTATTATAAAATATCAACCAATAAATAAATTGCAACTGCAAGCAAAATTTATCTATTACAAACAAGGACTTGATTCTGCTGGCTATAACTTCGGATCAAACATTTTTCGCTTTTATAATGTAGGATTACCAAGGTCGGAGGGGTTCTTTATCAGTAGCGGTATTCAAACAACCTGTATGTTAACATCTCTCACCGCTACCTATGAAATATTGCCCAACCTTTACTTTGACGTAAATACAACCATCAGGAATTATTCAAAGCAAGGTGCTGCCGATTTTAATAGTAAGATATTTTCTTTGGGTTTACGATTAAATATTGCACGAAGGGAGTTTGATTTCTAATCTAAACACATAGAAACATAGGCATATAGGGAACATGATTTTTCGTTCAAGGGGTTTTTAAAGAACTAACATATAGAAACATTAAATGCCCCTCTTAGTTATTGCTGCAGTTGTATTTATTTTTAAATACAGCAAACTTTGCGGCAATTGGTGCTAGCCCATCATTTATAATCATTATTTCCTCTCTGATGGCATTAATGATTTTTTCCATTTTTTCAGTGCTATCCTTTATAGAAAGATTGGTGGCAGTAGATGCCGTAACTTCGTCTTTATAGGTTAAAAAATCTTTCATTAGAATATCAAATCGTCCGTAAAGCTCCATCGCTGCGTCATGGTAAAGTTTCATTACAGGCAAAAAATCAGTAATATCTCTCAGCAATTCATCTACAAGGATTAGATCTGGATCCGATACTAAAAGCATCGCCTTATGATGCACACTCACACTACTTTCTTCTTTCAACTTCCCCGCAAGTTTCAAACAATCATCACTAAACTCGTTTATTGCCCAATTTCCATTTTTCCTATGTTCTTTTGTAGCAAACAGCAGGTCAAGGAGCCTCTTATATTCTTTGTGTTGCTTTTTGTTCATCATAATCCCTGCAATGTACCATTATAATTCTTACACATAATTTTTACATCACAATTAATTCACTCTACTTTAATTAATCATATTGCCTTCATCTTATTGTTCTTGGCATCATGGGTTACTTCTGCTAAACCCAATACTTCCATTAATGGTGGTATACATTCCAAAGCGTCCACGTAATCCTCTTTTCAATCCGTACCAACCGCCTACAGGATTGTTTTCTGCGCGTCCCCATGCTTCTACAGTTCCTTCCTTTGCGGGCTTATGTTCGTCGGCACTACCCAAATCCATCCAATCACCATGCGCTTTCAGCATGGCATGAAGATCTGCAAGGCAGCGATAGTCGTAATGCAATATTGTTTTGCCTACTGTGCAAACCAATATATCCTTGCCATCCTTTACATCCTTATGCATGATAAAATCCGATGAAAGTGGCGGCGTTTTCAATACCCACGGGTTTTCTTTTGTTCCAATTGCCTGTATCATAATGCTTATTTTATTATTCAATTAACGTAACAAAGATTCAATTTTTTCTTCTAATTTAAATCAACGTAAATAAGATTTACCAATTTCTGAAAAGTTGGCAAATTAGGAATGGATATTATCTATTCCTTTCAGTAATCCAATTCCTCAACCTCCTTACACCCCCCTCTACCGAAATTATTATTTAAATTTAAACTTGTATTTTCTTCTAATGTCATTATTTGTGTAAACGGGTAATTCGTACTTTTAAAACAGTTGTTATGAAAAAGCATTTTCAAACCACACTTTCTTTATTGTTTCTAATAGCATCGCTCACTATTTTTTCTTCTTATACAGCTACAGAAACGCTGAATAATAAATATTCCATCAAGTTCCCATACCGTAAGGCAGGACTTACAGAAAGGCAGGCTGCCGCACATTTGCTAAGTCGGTTTACCTATGGAGCCACGCCAAAACAAGTGGACGAAATGGTGAATATGGGATTGGAAAAATGGTTTACACAACAATTGGATGCCGACCAACCCAATGATTCTTTAAATGCCTCATTGGTTGCTTATGATGTGCTTACAAAAAGCAATAAAGAGTTATCCAATACTTATTTGGATGGCGGGCAAATAAGACGAAAGGCTACAAAAGAAGGTCTCCTCCCGCAGGATTCTACCGGTAAGCTGGAATATAAGGAACGCAAGGGCGAGATAGATTCGTTTATGAAAGCAAAAGGAATTAAGCCGGAGGGTGAATTGATAAGACAATTGGTAAACCAAAAAATATTGCGCGCAGCCTATTCAAATAATCAATTGCAGGAAGTGATGACCAGTTTTTGGTTCAATCACTTCAATGTTTCCCTTACCAAAAATGAATCTGTACGGTTTGTACCTTGCTACGAAAGGGATGTTATACGTCCTAACGCATTGGGAAAATTTGGTGATATCTTATTGGCTACCGCAAAATCTCCGGCAATGCTTACTTACCTAGATAATTTTAGAAGTGTGGCAAGTGATAACAATAATAACTCAGAAGAGGGTTCAAAAAGATTGCGCGCACTGTATGCACAGCAAAAAATGCTTGCAGAAAAGGGCGATACTGGTATGCAATCTAAGGAAGTATCCCAGAAGATAAAAGGGTTTAAAAACTCACAGGGATTGAATGAAAATTATGCCCGAGAAATAATGGAATTGCACACACTCGGCGTGGATGGCGGTTATACGCAAACAGATGTAACCAATGCTGCAAAAGTATTGACAGGCTGGACAATCTACCCTATGAGTGATGAATATGGAGGGGCTGGAATAAAAAAAATGATTGAGAAGGTCGGGGAAGACAAGTTGATACAGCAAGGATTTGTGCATGATGGTGATTTTATGTTTGCTGTAAACAAGCACGACAAAACGGATAAGATGGTGCTGGGTAATGATTTTTCTGGTAAGGATGGCTACAATGAAGGGCTTAGGTTGATAAACATATTGGCGCATCATACTTCTACGGCGCATTTTATCTGCAAGAAGTTGGCGGTTCATTTTGTAAACGACAATCCACCGCAATCTTTGATAGATAAGATGGCTAAAACATTCTTGGATAAGGATGGCGATATAAAACAAGTATTGGTAACCATGGTGAACGCACCAGAATTTTGGAGTAAGGATGCCTTGAGGGAAAAGATAAAATCTCCGTTCGAGTTAACCATCAGTACGGTTAGGGCTTTGAATGCAAAGATTGCGCAGCCATATCAGTTGTTTAACTGGATAAACAAAATGGGCGAAAGGATGTATTATTATCAGGCTCCAACTGGCTTTCCAGATAAGGCAAACTACTGGATAAATACTGGCTCATTGCTAAACAGGATGAACTTTGGTTTGGCAATGGCAGGGCAACGGATACCGGGTGTTTCTTTTAATCTGGCAGCATTGAATGATAATCATGAACCAGAAAGTGCACAAGCTGCATTGGTTACCTATTGTAAGATACTGATGCCGGAACGTAATGTAGATTCAACTGTAAAACGATTGACTCCATTGGTAACAGCTCCAGCTATTACCCAAAAGATAGATGCGGCGGCAGGAAAAACGGCTCCGCCACAAACACAGGATCAACCTACAATGATGGCATCATCAGACGACAATATGATGATGTCTGATGCTGGAAGCCATAACAAGAAGGTATTGAAGGAAAAGGTAAACAGAAAGAAATCTGCCGATTATTCCATTCAGGATTTGATGGTAAATACAGGCAATAAAACAATGTTATCGCAAGTAACGGGTATCATCATCGGTTCACCAGAGTTTCAGAGAAAATAGAAAGTCATCCGTTTACCGAAGTACCGTTAACCGTTGACGATACTTCGGTAAACGGTTAACATCAATTATCAATTTTTAATTATAAATTAATTAATCATGTCTACAAGAAGAGGGTTTCTAAAATCAGGGGCGTTGGCACTTTTTGCTACAGGCGTTGGCGGAGTACCTACATTTATAGCCCGTGCGGCAAACAGCAACAAGATTGTTTCACCGTACAAAAAGAATAAAAAGATTGTCTGCATCTTTCAGCGTGGGGCGATGGATGGGCTGATGGCGGTAACGCCGTTTACAGATGAAAATCTAAAAGCTGCCCGTCCTAATTTGTTTATGTCGGCAGCAAAGAATGGGGCTACAACGCCGCTCATAGATCTGGATGGACGCTTTGGTTTACATCCGGCCATGAAATCGTTTGAACCATTATTCAGGGATAAACGCCTGGGTATTGTTCACGCAGTAGGCTCTCCAAATTCTACCCGCTCACATTTTGATGCGCAGGATTATATGGAAGCAGGTACGCCCTTTAACAAAGGCACAAGCAGTGGCTGGCTAAATAGGGCGGTTGGATTGTTGGGTCACGAAGGTGCAACCCCTTTTCAGGCGGTAAGTATTACCAGTTCTTTACCTAAATCTTTTTATGGCGATAATCCAAGCCTTGCCATCAGCAACCTACAGGATTTTGCCATACAGATGCGTGGAAATCCGATGGCGGCTAATATGGCATCGAAAAGCTTTGAGGAATTGTACGATCAAACGTCTTCTTCCCTGCTTAACAAAACAGGAAAAGAAAGTTTTGATGCAGTGAAGATGTTGCAGAAATCAGATACCAAAAACTATAAGCCAGCAAATGGGGCAGTGTATCCAGAGAGTCAGTTGGGCAATGCGTTGAAACAGATTGCGCAGTTGATAAAGATGGATGTGGGTATGGAAGTGGCTTTTACAGAATGTGGTGGATGGGATACACACTACAATCAAGGTGTGGAAACAGGCGTTTTTGCAAGGAATGTAACAGATTTGAGTACTGCCATTGCTGCCTTTTGGACAGATATGTCTGGGTATCAAGACGATGTTACCCTGATGACGATGACTGAGTTTGGACGTACCGTAAAACAAAACGGAACAGGCGGCACAGACCACGGAAGGGGTAGTTGCCTGTTTATTTTGGGTAATGATGTAAATGGTGGTATTGTTCATGGAAACATGCCATCCTTGGCAAAAGAAAACCTGGAAGACGGGAGGGATGTACCTGTAACCACCGATTTCAGGAGTGTATTTAGTGAAGTGGCAGATACCCATTTAAAGATACATAACGATAAAGTCCTTTTCCCAGAATGGGATGGTAAGAAGATAGGGGTGATGAGATAGTTATTAGTGGTTGGTATAAATAAAGAGGCAGTTAGAAGTTTTATCCTTTCAACTGCCTCTTTTTTTACTGACCAATTATCTACTTTCAACTCATATCTCATAGTTCATAACTCCTATCTCACCTCTAATAACTCCTATCTAATAACTCACATCTAATATCTCATATCTACCCCGCCCCCTCTTCCGGCACTATTTCCACCGCTTGGGCAGCAGCAAGTTTAGCAGCAGTTTTTGCCTCTTTTCTCACCTTTGCCTTGGCAGCTATAATGGCTTTTTCGTCGGCAATAGCCTGTGCAAGCGTCACCTTAATGGCGGCTTCCATCTCTGCAGTCATCACACCAGGCACCAGCTCCACAGAAAAAGTGTTCGTTCTTCCCCGCACTATGTCCACAGCAACTATTTTGGTTATAAAGCCTACCTTTTTAAAAGTTGCTACTGCCGCCCCCGCAAGCACGGTACGATAGGGCAATACACCTCCTACATTACTAAATACCACCTCCTTCGATTTTGACAGCGTACCTTCCACCCCCGCCAGCACCGCCTTACTTTCAGTATTAATAAGGTTAAAGATAACAGGTGTATGGCGCACCGTAATGGCAGGTATCTTACACGCCTTCATCAGTAGGTTATAAAAAGAAACATCGCTTTTCTTATATTTCTTCGCTAGTAATTTTACTGTCAGCACATTTTCATTCGTCACCTTCATATCATCCAAAAACGCTTGGGTAAGCACACTTGTACCACCATTTACCAAACTTGAGCTACCACTCAAACCCGTAAATTTTGTTATGTTAGCCAAAAAATCTACCAGTTGCGGGGCAGTCAAATAATCTGCCGTTATCAAGACCAAGTTAGTCTGCATCACATTATAAACAGCCATCAACCTGCTTCCACACAGCGCATCCGATTGTTTAAAATAATACGATTCCGTGCCATTCAGCGACCTTGATAATGTTTGGTTATCCAACAAATCCAGTTTCACAATACTGCTGGCACACAATTCAGCAGCTTCTGCACACACTTCAACCTTCTTGGTCATCTTGTCGGCACTATAGCCCGTATTATCTGCCGCTGCCACTATCGATGCTGTAACAGCTTTGGCACTATCCGCCTTCACCTTCACCACCAATGCCTCAAATGCTACATTTCCTGCATATTTACCAGCATTGTCATCCACAAAAGTTATCAACGAGGCATTTCTCGTCATTCTTGCTTGTATTTCGTTTGTCATTGTATAAAGTTTAAAGTACCATTAAATGTTTTTTCGGTCAATATCGATCGTTTAACGTTAAGGTTTTCAGTCAAATCTTACAGAATCTTAAGGAATGCGTTATCAATGATGCGATATTTGGTATCATTCATAAACCATCTTGTATCATTGGTCAGAAACCTAGTATCATTGATAAAATATCCCGTATCACTCGTCCGAAACCTTGTATCATTGATAAACTATTTCGTATCATCCATCAGAAACCTCGTATCATTGATAGAATATCTGTATCATTCGTCAGAAACCTTGTATCATTGATGAGAAATCTAGTTTTGATGATAGGAAATGTATTCTTCATCAAAAACGTATAAAATGTGTGCGTGGAAAAAACCTGATTGCCAAAAATAGTCTGAGATCTTTGAGACGGGAATGCAATCAATCATTCCTTTCATTCAAACCATATCCTGTGGTATCATCCTGTTTGTGGGTACTTTAATTCAAGCTGCATGGAGCAAATCCGAGGAAAATGAAATAACTAGCTAACTGGCCCAGAAGTGTAACTCGCATTCCGTGACTGTAAAAATACGGGAATAAAAACTATAAATGAATGTTAATTTTTATTTTATTGTTTTTGTTGTATTTTATTTTTAGTTATGATACAAATAATACTGCATCATTATACCATCATTTGCGTATCCTTACACCTTTCATTATATAATCATCTCCCAATTAACGCACCCCTCTCGCCGATGTTGGGTATTTTTCACCAACCGTCGAGTCGGGAACACCAACAAAGGTAAAGATGGGCATTATGACATCAAAACCACCATGAGATACTGCATACCTGCAATAAAGATTTATTGAAAATATAAGCCCCTTAGATAGTTTAAATGTAGATTTATAAATTCCCTTAGATTTGTATTTACGAAGGTTTTAGATAACAAAAACAATTGACTGGAAATACTGATAGTAAAGAGTTTCAGAAAAAAGCGAAAGTTTGAATGAGGATAAAACATTCGCAAATACACGAGTTGGCGGTAATTTGACAACGACATCACGACACCATTATGAATATACAATTCGACAAAATTTATGTAATACAATCGCTTGACCCAACAGACGATGAAATGACAGGGGAGTTTTTGTTCAATGATGTTTTACAATATTTTAATGCAAAGTATCCCGACAAAAATGCTGAACTTATAAAGGTTGACACACCAAGTGAACTTTTAGAAGCTCTCAATAAAATAAAAATCGAATGTGAGACAAGAAATATTAAACCAATAATACATTTTGAAATTCACGGTCTTGAAGATAAAACAGGACTAAGTTTAAATAATGGCGACATAAGTTGGGATGGATTATACAGCAGCTTGACTAAAATAAATGACGCTTCAAAATGGAATTTATTTATAACAATGGCTGTATGTTTTGGTAATTATGCAATGCTTTTAATCAAACCGACAAAACCTGCACCATTTACAGGAATATTAGGTTCGTTTGAGAGTATCTATGAAGACGACTTGTACATAAAATATAGTGCATTTTATAGTGAGCTTTTAAATAGCCTTGACTTTGAAAAAGCCCTTGAACAACTTCATTTATCAAACCCATCTCTTCCGACAGACTACAGGTACATAAATGCCGAAAAGACGTTCAAAAATGTCTATCAAAAGTATTTTGACACACAATTTTCAGAAGACATTATCAGAAAAAGATTTAACACCGCACTCAAAGCAGAAGGAATAAGTTTTACAGACAGAGAAAAGAAAAATCGTTTCCAAATTCAGTTCAAAGTGACGCTACTAAAAACGAAACAACACCATTTTGAAAATGACAAAACTAAGTTCTTTATGTTTGACAAGTTCCCAGAGCATCGTCATATTTATTGTGTCGGGTGGACACCAAACTACCGCTAACATTAGGTTTGGCATTATTGGGGCTTGACGAATATTACCTCAGCATTTGTTCTT